>CAMDPE010000112.1 GCA_945903795.1 Lutibacter flavus
TATCATTATAGGCATTTATCAAAGTAGCTATTTCTGTACTGGAATCTGTTAAAATAATTTTTTCATTCAGCCTACTTAAACGTGTTTGGCTAATTTTTTCTGTTATGGACTTTAATGATCGCGTAATATAGCTTGATATAAAATATGCCAATAAAATAGCTAAAACAAACATTAAAGCATATACCATGGTTAAGCGGTATAAAAATTCTTTTAAGTCCTGATTTTGCTCAGTATTATCTTGTACATACCGTAAATTTAAAATACCGAATGGTTTAAATTTATTGTCGGTTATATAGGAATAGGAAGATTGATAACTATTATCGTTAATTACTTTTTCGCTTAAGTAAAGATGGTCAAAATTGTTGAAAATTGCATTTAAAATGGTATCTGACAACAAAACCGGTGCATCGCTTTTTACAAAACCTGAATGTGAACTTTTAACCAAATTTCCTTCTAAATCGTAAATATTGATTTCTGATTTCTCAATGTTGGAAATTTCGTAAATTTTATCTTTAAAAATATAGGGCAGGTTTTTTGTTTCCAACGGAAATGTATTGCCGCTGTTTAGCCAGAAAGTTATTGCTGCATGAATGGACTGCTCTTTTCGCTCGAGCCGCGATTTATTGTACTCGTCGGTTTGTTCTTTATACTGATAAATGGTAACGGTGGCAATTAAAATCGATGCCAGCAATATTAACAATATCATTGCTAAAAATATCCGAATGCGTAAAGAAAGCTGTCTAATTTTCATCTGTTAAAATTTTATTTTTTGTTGGTAACAGATGCTGTTCGCCATTAATCATTTCTTTGTATGTTTAAATTTGTTAGGCTCGTTTCATGCCAAAATTTGAAGTAAATATACTTAATTAATTTGATGCATAACAACAATAAGCATACCGTAAAGTTTTCTAATTCAGAGAAATTTATTGGATAGTTTTCTTCCCAATTTTTTTAATTGAAGGTGAGGTTATAAAAAACAAGAAAAAACCTGACAAAATAGTTACAAGCCCTAAGGCCGAAAAAAAACGAAGCAGCCAATTTGTAATATGGTCTCTCGATTGATAATCCATTGTGTGAAGCATCCATAAAAAATCAAATCGTCGCCAATTGTTATTTCTGACACTTGTGATTTCACCAGATTCAGTTGAAACATATATAGTTGTTTTTGAAGGATGGCCTAAAGTAAAAGCAAATGCCGGAAGCGGTTTCTCTCTGTACTCATGATGCATTCCTGTTGAATGTTTATTAAGAAATTCAGCTTTTACAATTGGAATTGGCATTTTTAATTGTTGTTCTACAATTTCTAAACATTCCTGCCCGGAAAAATCAAGGCGCAAACGTCCTGTTTCAACAGAAATTAATTGCGATTTTAATTGCCCATTTTCAAAAAATTTGAAAACAGCAAATGGCTTTTTTAAAGTTTCCACCAACCTAATGGAATGAACAGAATCAATATTTACAGATGTTTTTAAGGAATCTATTCCTTTCTGAATTTGAGAAAAATCAACTGAGGCAACATACTTTATTTCTTGTTTTAGCAAAGTTTCACCGTGAACATCATCCATATTGTTCCAGCTAAAATATAGGCCGCCCAAAGCCCAAAAAAAGAATTGCACACCCATAAAAACACCTAAATAACGATGAATTTTTCGCACATTATAATTGGTGTTTTTATTGAATTTCATTATTTATAACGAAGTTTAAAGAAAATAAGCAGCAAGGCCAAAAAACCAGTAACCGCATTTGCATAAATCATGGCCAGACTATTTATTGATATTCCATAAATCAACCATAAAATAATGCCAACAAAAAACACCAAATACATGGTCAACGACAAACTTTCTGCCGATTTTGATTTCCAAGTTTTATAAACCTGGGGCACAAAAGCCGAAGTTGTTAAAACAGCAGCCACAAATCCGATAATTTCAACCTTGTCTATCATTTCTTTTTACCCCACAATATTTATAATTTTCCCCGGAACAATAATTACTTTATTGGGTTTTCGGCCTTGCAATTGCTCTTGTGTTTTTTCATGGGCCATCACCGCATCTTCAATTTCTTTTACCGTTAAATCCAAAGGAAATTCTATTTTAAATCGCATTTTACCGTTGAATGAAACCGGATATTCCTTCACGCTTTCAACCAAATATTTTGGTTCAAAAATCGGAAAATCAACTGTTGAAATTGATGTTGTGTGTCCTAAATTTTTCCACAATTCTTCGGAAATGTGGGGCGCATAAGGTTCCAAAAGAATGGCCATTGGCTCTAAAATTGCACGTTTGTTGCATTTTAAAGCGGTCAATTCGTTCACGGCAATCATAAAGGTTGAAACTGAAGTGTTGAAAGAAAAATTATCAATGTCTACCTCCACTTTTTTGATGGTTTTATGCAGAATTTTAAACTCCTCTTTTGAAGGATTTTCTTCTGAAACAGAAAATTTATTTTCAACAATGTATAATTTCCATAATTTCTTTAAAAAACTAAGCACTCCGGAAATTCCGGAAGTTTTCCAGGGTTTTGACTGTTCCAGCGGACCTAAAAACATTTCGAACATCCTTAAACTGTCGGCGCCGTATTCCTCACAAATCTGATCCGGATTTACCACGTTGTATTTGGATTTCGACATTTTTTCGACTTCACGCCCAACTATATATTTTCCATTTTCTAAAATAAACTCCGCATCTTTATATTCTGTTCTCCACTTTTTAAAAGCTTCAATGTCCAATTCATCAGCAGCGTTTACTAGTGAAACATCAACATGAATTGGCTGCAGGTTTAGATTTTCAATTAATCCTTTTGATACTAATTTATTTTCTCCGTCAACCCGATAAACAAAAGCACTCGTCCCCATAATCATTCCCTGGTTGATCAGCTTTTTCGCATATTCATCAACAGGAACAATCCCTTTGTCGAACAGAAATTTTTGCCAAAATCGAGAATACAATAAATGTCCGGTTGCGTGTTCGCTGCCGCCAATGTATAAATCAACATCCTGCCAATAATTTACGGAATCTTCACTCACAAATTCTTCGGTATTGTGAGGATCCATATATCGGTTAAAATAGGAAGAACTTCCTGCCCAACCTGGCATCGTGTTTAATTCCAACGGAAAAATGGTTTTATGATCAATCAACTGATTACTAACAACTGCCGATTTTTCCGTATCCCAAGCCCAAACCGTTGCATTTCCCAAAGGCGGTTTTCCGTCTTCTGTTGGCAAATATTTTTCCACTTCGGGTAACACGATTGGCAAATGTTTTAAATCTATCATTTGCGGCAAACCGTTTTTGTAATACACAGGAAAAGGTTCTCCCCAATAACGCTGACGGCTAAAAACGGCGTCGCGCAAGCGGTAATTTACTTTTCCGTAGCCAAAACCAAGTTGCTCGGTTTCGGCAATAATGCGTTTCAATGCTTTTTTGTAAGGCAATCCGTTCAAAAAATCGGAATTCGCCATTACCGAATTTTCTTTATCGGTATAAGCGCCTTCGGAAATATCGATACCTTCAAAAATATTTGGAATTTCAAGGTTGAAATGTTTTGCAAAATCATAATCGCGCTGGTCGCCGCAAGGAACTGCCATCACAGCACCGGTTCCATAACCTGCCAACACATAATCGCCAATCCAAATTGGGATCTTTTTTCCCGAAAACGGATGCAAGGCATACGCGCCGGTAAATACGCCTGAAATGGTTTTTACATCGGCCATGCGTTCCAATTCACTGCGTTTTGCGGTCGATTTTATATAAGCTTCCACCGCTGCTTTTTGCTCAGGCGTGGTGATGATTGGCACCAAATCGTGCTCAGGCGCCAAAGTCATAAAACTTACGCCAAAAATAGTATCGGGACGCGTGGTGAAAACAGGAATTTTGAATGTTGAATGTTGAATGTTGAATTCGACCATCGCCCCTTCACTTTTGCCAATCCAATACGTTTGTGAATCTTTTAGCGGCTGCGGCCAATCTATTTTAGCCAATCCGTCTAGTAAACGTTGTGCATATGCGGTGATTCGCATACTCCACTGCATCATTTTTTTACGAACAACCTGATGTCCTCCACGTTCGGAAACGCCATTCACAATTTCATCGTTTGCCAAAACCGTTCCCAAGCCCGGACACCAGTTTACTTCGGTTTCCGACAAGAAAGTCAATCGGTATTGCAACAATATTTTTTGTTGTTTTTCTTCGGAAAAATTTTTCCATTCATCCGCAGAAAATTTTTCGATAGTATCATCACAAGCGGCTTTTACCTTGCTGTTTCCTTCGGCAGAAAAAATGGCAATTAAGGTTGAAATATCCTCCGCTTTATCAGTTGTTTTGTGGTACCAGGAATTGAACAGTTGAATGAAAATCCACTGTGTCCATTTGTAATAATTAGGATCGGAAGTGCGAACTTCACGCGACCAGTCGAATGAAAATCCGATTTGATCCAATTGTTTTCTGTACGTTTTTATATTTTCTTCCGTGGTAATTGCAGGATGTTGGCCTGTTTGAATGGCATATTGCTCGGCCGGCAATCCGAAAGAATCGTATCCTTGCGGATGCAAAACATTAAAACCTTTGTGGCGTTTGTAACGCGCATAAATATCGGAAGCGATGTAACCGAGCGGATGGCCAACGTGCAAACCGGCACCCGACGGATACGGAAACATATCCAATACGTAATATTTTGGTTTGGTTGAATTGTTTTCGGCTTTAAACGTTTGGTTTTCCGCCCAATACTTTTGCCAGTCGGCTTCTATCTTTCTAAAATTATATTCCATGCTGCTATTCCATTTCTAAAGATGCGAAGTTACGTTTTATCTAGAAAACTGTAAAATGTTTGTTTTGAATAAATCGCCTCGGATTTTAAATAGGATTAAATGATTAAATAGTACCAGTTTATTTTCTGAAAAATAGGTAAATTTCAACTTTCATTCAATAAAAGAAAATGAACAAATCCAACTACAAAGCACATTTGGCCTTGCTTGGCGCCAACATTATTTATGGCATCAACCACATTGTGGCAAAAGGTGTGATGCCTGATAAAATTGGGCCTTCCGCTTTTGTTTTTCTAAGAATATTGGGGGCCGGATTGCTGTTTTGGATGATCAAATCATTTATCAAAGAAAAAATCGACAAAAAGGATTTTCCGTTGCTTATTCTCTGCGGATTGCTTGGTGTTGCCGCCAATCAGTTGTTTTTCTTTAACGGCTTAAGTTTGACTTCTCCCATCGATGCGTCCATTATTATTACCGCAGTTCCAGTATTAGTGCTGGTCTTTAGCGCTTTTATTTTGAAAGAGAGAATTACGCTGATTAAACTTATTGGCATTGCGCTTGGCGCTACCGGCGCCGTTATTTTAATTTTATATGGTAAAAAAGCCGGTGGAACAAGTTCTCTTTTAGGAAATTTATTTATTTTCATAAACGCCAGCACGTATGCCCTATATCTGGTTTTGGTGAAACCATTAATGAAAAAATACAACCCGATTACCATTGTCAGTTGGGCATTTTTATTCGGATTTCTGTTTATGTTTCCCGTAGGCATCAACGATTTGATAAGCACTGATTTTGCCGGTTTTACAACGCATACCTACCTAACAATAGCGTTTGTGGTGCTTGGAACTACCTTTTTAACCTACCTGTTTAACATTTATGCGTTGAGCAAAGTGGCGCCTTCCGTAACCGGAAGTTATATTTATTTGCAGCCAGTGGTCAGTTTTATTATGGTTGCCATTTATGCTTTTGTCTTAAATTTTGACGAATATGCGCAAGATATCGGTTTTGTCAAAATCTTCAGTTGTTTGTTGGTTGTTGCCGGTGTTTATTTAATCAGCAAAAAATCTAAAATACCCATAATTTAATTCAATCATTTTTTGGGCGTTCCTTTTCAGGTCGCGCTATTCGCTAAATCTTTTTTTCCATTCCATTACAAAAAAGGATATCGCTGTTATCGCTAACGCGGCTTTACATTAAAGTTCAATATCTGGTGCTCTTTGCGCATTTTCTTTGCGTTATTTGCAGTTAAAAGTGTCTTTCAGTTTAATTTCGTCTTTTGATTTCTCGCCTTATTTTCCTGAGGAAGCAAACAATAATAAATAAAATCGTTAACCGGTGTTGAAATTCCCAACTCAATACCCATTTTTACTATTGTGCCGGTTTGCGCTTCCAATTCCGATGGTTTTCCTTCCATCATATCACGCTGCAATGAAGATGTTGTGTTGTATGGCTGGGATGCTATCATCTGAAATTGCTTTTCAACAAGGATTTCCGATAAATAAATCCCTTTTGCCTTTGCTACAGCCACAATTTCATCAGCAATTTCGCGCATCATTTTTTTAAGCTCCGGCGAGGCCATTATTTCACCAACAGTGGCTCTAGTTAAAGCGCCAATGGCGCTGATTGTTGCAATAAATAAAAACTTGGACCATATTTCTGTTTGTATATTCTCAGCCAATTTGGTGGTGATACCGGCATTTAAAAATACTTTTTCCAGCAATAACGCCCTTTCAGTTTTCACATTGTCCAGCTCTCCAAAAACAATTTCGGGCTCAAAAGAAATATGATTGATAACGCCAAAATCTTCAATTTTACTCACCACTTTACACAATCCTCCCAATAAATGTTTTTTATCGATAACCGCACCCAAAACTTCCGCATTATTTACGCCGTTCAGCAAAGAGATAACCATCGTTTTCTCTTTTAAAACCTGATTAATTTCTTTGGCTGCAGCTTCCAGTTGCCAGGTTTTTACACAAACCAAAATTAAATCGATGTCGGTAACCTCAGCAATATTCTCTTTGGCATTTGCAGGAAAAACCAAATAATCGCCTTTCGGACTTATCAGCTTCAACCCGTATTTTTGAATGGCTTCCAAATGTTTTCCGCGTGCAATAAAGGTTACAATATTCCCAGCTTGCTCCAATCGGGCTCCAAAATAACCGCCAACACCGCCTGTTCCGTAAATTACAATGTTCATGAATTCAAGATTTAAAATCAAAAATATAGTTTTAAAATTTATTTAAGGGTAAAACCCAATAATTTATATTGTTTAAAATAAGCGTTTTTTTAAAACCTGATTTTATTTTTAGACAAGTCTAAAAATTTTATTATATTTACCTAAATATAAATTTTATGTCATTATCGCAAACAGAAGAAAATTACTTAAAAGCCATTTACAGCTTGGCATATGCCAATTCCAACAAGGTAAGCACCACGCTAATTTCAGCCGAATTGAACACAAAAGCGTCTTCTGTTACAGATATGATTCAAAAACTGGCCGATAAAGATTTGGTCCATTATAAAAAATATCAAGGAGTTTCTTTAACTGAAATTGGGCGGAAAATTGCCGTTGAAATTGTTAGAAAACATAGGTTGTGGGAAGTATTTTTGGTAAATAAACTTAATTACAATTGGGATGAAGTTCACGAATTAGCAGAACAGTTGGAGCATATCAAATCCGAAACTTTAATCGATAAGTTGGAAGCATTTTTGGAATTTCCAACGCACGATCCGCACGGAGATCAAATTCCCGACAAGAACGGCAATATTGAACATCATAAAAATATGATGCTTTCTACATTAGAAATTGGTGAATCCTGCGTTGTTATCGGCATTAAAGATTCTTCCGATCCCTTTTTAAAATTTTTAGACAAACTGCAAATTCAATTAGGAAGCATCATAAAAGTGGTTTCAAAAGAACCTTTTGACAATTCGATGCTTGTTGAAACCGCGACTGGTTCAATCTCCATATCACATCAAATTTCAAAAAACTTATTCGTAAAAAAATTATAAAAAATGGAACAAATTATTGACTATTTTAAAAGTATCGATCCAGTATTAGCAGCATTGTACGCTACATTATTCACTTGGGGCTTAACTGCCTTGGGCGCATCTTTGGTGTTTTTATTTAAAGGCATGAACCGCGCCCTGTTCGACGGAATGCTTGGATTTACTGGTGGCGTTATGGTTGCGGCCAGTTTTTGGAGCTTGCTGGCTCCGGGAATAGAAATGAGTCCGGGAGAAGGATTTGTAAAAGTGATTCCGGCTGTTGTGGGATTTGGAATGGGTGCGTTATTTTTGTTTGGATTGGATAAAATTTTGCCTCATTTACACGTCAACTTTAAAGAAACGGAAAAGGAAGGCGTAAAAACACCTCTACACAAAACCACTTTATTGGTGCTTGCCATCACTTTGCATAATATTCCTGAAGGATTGGCCATTGGTGTTTTATTTGGCGGAGTTGCTGCCGGTTTTGATGGCGCCACCATTGGAGGGGCAGTTGCACTTGCCATAGGAATTGGGCTGCAAAACTTCCCAGAAGGATTTGCAGTTTCTATGCCGATAAGAAGACAAGGAGTAAGTAAATTTAAAAGTTTTATGTACGGGCAATCATCTGCAATGGTAGAACCTATAGCCGCTGTAATTGGAGCTTGGGCAGTCATGACGTTTCAGCCAATTCTACCTTATGCGCTGGCTTTTGCCGCTGGTGCCATGATATTTGTGGTAGTTGAAGAAGTAATCCCAGAAACACAACGAGACAAATATACCGATGTGGCTACACTCGGATTTATTGGCGGATTTATAGTGATGATGACTTTGGATGTGGGATTGAGTTAAAAATCAGAAGATGGAAGTCCGAAGTCTGAAGTTGGAAAAGCCTGAAAGAAAAAAAGAAGAGAAAATTAAACAAGTACACGATTAAACAATTAAATGCCTAAACAACTTTAGTGACAACCATCGCACCCAGAATCGCAATTACCTTTATTTTTTGACTTAAAAAAATACTTTTTTACCAAAAATGAGATAGCAAGAAATAATGCGATATAGACCAAATAATCCTGCATCAGCTTAAAATATTAAAGGTGATTACGGAAACAACATAAGCCAAAATGCCCATTCCTGTTAATTGTAAAATTGGCCATTTCCAACTTTTGGTTTCACGTTTTACAATAGCAAGCGTACCAATACATTGCATTGCGAAGGCATAAAACAGCAATAGAGACATTCCTGTGGCGAAATCAAATCGTTTTTCACCTGTTACTGGATTAACTTCGGTCGCCATTCTCTCTTTAATTGTTCCAACATCTTCTCCTTCACTTTCCACATTATAAATAGTAGCTAAGGCTCCTATAAAAACTTCACGAGCCGCAAAGGAGCTTATTAAAGCTATGCCAATTTTCCAATCGTAACCCATTGGTTTAATGACAGGTTCAATAATTTTCCCCATAGTTCCAATATAGGAATGTTCCAATCTGTAGGAACTTATCTTTTTTTGAAGCGCCGCATCCGGTAAATTATTAGCAGATTCTTGCGCAGTCACAAATTCTGTGGCATTTTCGAATTTATCCGGTCCGTTTGAAGCCAAAAACCACAATATTATAGACAAGGCCAAAATTATTTTACCTGCACCAAAAACAAAGGCTTTTGTTTTCTCAACCACTTCATAAAAAATATTTTTAACAGAAGGTAATTTATAGTTTGGCATTTCTATGATAAACAAGCCTTGAGTTTTTATTTTTAAGACATTATTTAATAAAATTGAAGAGGAAATTGCCGCTGTAAAACCCAAAAGATATAATCCCATTAGGGTTAATCCCTGCATATTAAAAATACCAAAAACACGTTCGTTTGGAATAATTAAAGAAATTAAAATGGCATAAACCGGCAAACGAGCCGAACAAGTTGTAAATGGAATCACCAATATGGTAATTAACCTTTCTTTCCAGTCGCTAATGTTTCGTGAAGCCATAATTGCGGGAATGGCACAGGCTGTTCCTGAAATTAAAGGAATGATGCTTTTTCCGCTCATTCCAAATTTGCGCATAATTTTATCCATTAAAAACACCAC
>CAMDPE010000113.1 GCA_945903795.1 Lutibacter flavus
AATACAATTACTTGTAAAAATAGGCTGTATGTCAGTTCCAAATTTAATTTCAACATAATTTGGATCGTCTGGATCAACAGGCAATTCAGGGATTATCCTTTCTTGTAATTCATCATAATAACAAGAGTTCATTGCTAAACCTGCGCATATGATTAATAAAATTTGAAATATTTTTTTCATTTTTAGTTTTTTAATTAAATAAATACTTGCTTTTTTACAAAATGAAATTGAAATTTTTTTTTCAAATTTGTTAAAAACTATTTATGATATAAAAATTATTAAAGTTCGGGTGTTACAGAAATTTTAGTAACTCCCGAACTTTTAATAGCTAATATATTAAGAAATTTATTGTGCAGCTTGTATTGAATTTTTAAGCAACGCTTTAGCGTAATTAGGATTGTGAATACCGTTACTTCTGTCTTCACGTAACATTGCGAAATTCCAAGCAGCTTGCGCTACTTTTAAATCAACAGTGTTAGAAGTAAATGCATCAGCAGTTGAGCTGAATGCTCCTTTTGCCACTAATAAGCCTTCTAATGTTGCCATATCAGCAGCATATCCTGAAACTTCTGTTGGCGCTCCGCTTGTATGACATTCCAAACAAGTATTTTCTGTTACGTGCCAAGAGTGTGCACCATCAGTTCCGTCAGTAGTTTCACCCATATGGCAAGAAGTACAAGATGCTCCTGTTCTATGACCTGCAGATTGAGGTGCTGGATATACAGTTGAACCTACATACAATGCACCTTGGATTCCTTCTAACATAGTAGATTGTGGTCCGTGGTGTGGTCCAAAACGGCTACTCAATTTAACGGTTGCTGTAGTTGGAGCAAGCCCTCTTGGTTGGTGACAGTTAACACAAGTGTTGCTGCTTCCCATAGCAATAGTGTAATTTGCATTTGGTGCTGTTAAAGCAACTGGCATTAACGCTTGTCTTAAGGCAAAATCAAAACCGTCATTTGCAAAATCAAAAGTGCTGTGTTTGTTATGACAAGTTGTACAAGAAACAGCTTGTTGTCCTGCAGGGTAAGCAGGGTCATGTTCAGCAACGCCAGCACCTGTTTTTAGGGTAACACCATTCATTTTGTCAATGTAACCTCCACTAGTATGGCATTCTACACAACCAGTTCTGTTGGTATAATCAGAAGTAGTTAAGATAAAATCTTCAGTTTTTGCAGCATTTTGTGTTGCATGTAAAGTTTCTTGTGCGTGAACTGATAATAAATAAGATGCCTTAGCGTGGTCTATGTTTGCAACGTTGTGACAAGCTACACATTCTGCAGTACCGTCAGCGCCATTTACACCATCTGTACCATCTGCACCATTTGCGCCATTAGCACCATTAGCACCTGCAAGTCCTTCAATTGGGTCACTTGTACATTGGATAAACATTAAACTTGATGCTAAAATCATCAAGAAACCTATTAATTTCAAATTTTTCATAATATTAGATATTTGTTTGTTTTAAATCTTTGATAAAAATAACAACAACTTTAACGTTTTTTTATGATTTAAGTCATCTTTTTGCAAATTTTAAATAGCTAATAATCAGATAATTAGCTATTATTTAGATCGTTTACTAATAATATAATGTAATTTTAACGCTACTTATGTTACACGTAAATGTATTTGTTATTTTTCAGAACTCAAAATTTCCTTAAAATTTTCTAAATCTCAATACCAAATTAAGGGGTAACTAATAAATAGTCAAAAATTTCAAGATTTATATAATTTATAGGTGATTTTTATCGAAGATACTGTGAAAGTGGCAATACAAAAAAGTTTGAATTTTTTTAAATAATAATAGGAGCGGCAAAAATTAGCTCATATTTTTTGTAAATTTGCTGATCAAAAACAAATACAATGGCAAGATTCGAAATAAAACTTCCTAAAATGGGGGAAAGCGTTGCTGAAGCAACTATAACTTCCTGGTTAAAAAAAGTTGGTGACCATATTGATATGGATGAGGCAATTGTTGAAATAGCTACAGATAAAGTAGATTCTGAAGTGCCAAGTGATGTGGAAGGAACCTTGGTGGAACTATTATATGATGTGGATGCCATTGTAAAAGTTGGGGAAACCATTGCTATTATTGAAACTTTGGATGAAAATACTGAAGAAAATGTTGCAGTTGCACCTGCTGATGAAACAATAAATGAAGCAGCAACCATTGAAAAGGAAGTTGAAAATGCCATTGAATCTAAAAGTGTAGGTAAAATTTCTGAATCGGGTAAATTCTTTTCTCCTTTAGTTAGGAATATAGCCACAACAGAAAATATTTCTATGGAAGAATTGGAAGCCATTATTGGTACCGGAAAAGATGATAGGGTGACTAAAAATGATATTTTGGCCTATATTGAAAGCGGCAGAAGTGCAGCCAAGCCGGTTCAGAAAGAAATGACTGCAGAAGTGCAACAGCCAAAAGCAGCATCAACAGAAATTGTAAAAACATCAGCTCCAATATCGGTAAGCGGGGAAGATGAGATGATAGAAATGACCCGAATGGGTAAATTGGTGGCACATCATATGGTGGCTTCCGTGCAAACTTCTGCGCACGTTCAATCTTTTATTGAAGTTGATGTTACCAATATTGTAAAATGGAGAGATCGCGTTAAAGACCAGTTTTTTGCGCGTGAAGGTGAAAAAATTACCTACACGCCCATTTTTATGATGGCGGTTGCAAACATCATCAAAAAATTTCCAATGATTAATATCTCTGTTGATGGCGATAAAATTATCAAAAGAAAAGCGATTAATTTAGGAATGGCGGCTTCCTTGGCCGACGGAAATTTAATTGTCCCAGTTATTAAAAATGCAGATCAGCTGAATTTGGTTGGAATGACCAAAGCCGTGAACGATTTGGCCAATCGCGCAAGAAATGGACAATTAAAACCCGATGATATTCAGGGAGGAACTTACACCGTTACCAATGTAGGAAGTTTTGGTAGTGTTTTTGGAACACCAATTATTAATCAACCGCAAGTGGCTATTTTAGCCTTGGGCGCTGTGCGTAAAGTGCCTGCCGTTATTGAGACATCTGATGGTGATTTTATAGGAATCCGCCATAAAATGTTTATCTCCCATTCTTATGACCATCGCGTTGTGAATGGCGCTTTAGGCGGAATGTTTATTAAAGCGGTTAAAGAAAGTTTAGAAGCTTGGGATGTGAAAGCGGATTTTTAAGTTAATCAACCTATCGCATTTAAAGTTATTTATGAAAACAAAAAAAAGCAGCCAATAAAATTGGCTGCTTTTTTTATAAACGCAATGCTTAATTAATTTGCATTGGGAAAATCAGTTTCGTTAGCTAAAGCTTTATATAAATCTTTCATTTGAGAAACAGTAATATCAAATTCACCTGTCATTGGAGAACCAAGTTGTCCATAATGAATTTTGTGTTGTACTTCATTCCCTTTTTTTCTTGTGAATTGACCAATAGTATATCCTTCAATTACATGAGGAGTTCCATTAAGCGTTGTTCCATCAGCACCATGACAAGCGGCACAATTGCTGTTGTAATAACTTTTACCTTTTACAGCATCGCCATCTTTACCTACGTTTGAAATTGCCATTGAACCAGTTGGATAAACTCCTGTGTAAGTGGCGTCATATAATTGTGAAACATCCATCATTCCTTCTTTCATAAATTTAACCATATCCCAAATTTGAGCATCAGTAAAAAGTTCTGTAAGATTTGGCATTTTGTCACCTTCAGCCACATTGCCTGTTGTTGGGTTATACGTAGATAAATCAGTAGAAATTGATCTTCTTCCTACAGTTTTCTTTAAACCGTCAAAAAGTTCCTGAGCCGTTTTTGATTGTCCCATTTCATATAAATTAACGCTTGAAATATTTGGACGGCTTGTTTTTGGACCCCTATTAATATAAGCACCTTTATTTCCTAAACCATCCCAACCGTGACATTGTTTACAACGAAAAAAGTCTCCTTTGGCACTTAGTGTAGCTATATTGGCATTGGACTGGTCAAAATCAGACTCGGAAGCCCAAAATTTGTCGTACATAATTCCACCATTTGCTTGGTCTGCATTATTGTATGCCACTACAGCAGAATCAATTTTTTCATCATCCAAAGTACAACTTGTAAAAGCGATTGCGAAAATAAATATCGCCGATAATAATTTAATAGTTTTCATAAATTTAAATTTAATTTTTATAATTTTTTTGATATGTAAACTTAGTTACATATAATACCGATTAATATGATTTTTGTCACTTTATAAATTTCGTCAATAATCTAAATATGAGTGATTTAAACTCTATTTAGAATGGTTAAATTTAATTTTAAGCATTATTTATGCATCTTTAGTTCAAAAAACAATTTTCCCATAACTAAAACAATTTTTTAAGAATTTGAAGCTTAAAATAAATAATTAAATGATAAAAAAACACATTCCATAGTTTTGCCAAGTTTTAATATTTTAAATTCGCATTCAATAAAAAAATTTAAATAAAAATGATTAAAGCATTTAGAATTATTACGCTTCTTGAAGGATTTTCACTATTGGTACTACTGTTTTTAGCAATGCCATTAAAATATATTTGGAACTTGCCACAAATGGTACAGGTTGTTGGAATGGTACATGGAGTCTTATTTTTGCTGTTTGTTGTTTTGGCGATTATGGTTTTTTACGAATTAAAATGGAGTTTAAAAACTTTTGGCATTGTGATGTTTGCTTCATTAATTCCATTTGGCGCTATTTACATCGATAAAAAACATTTAAAATTTTAAAAAATGTTAAAGGATTTCGAGATAACTAATTTAACCGACTTAATAAGTGATTACCTAATTAAACAAGGAATGATTCCTTTTTGGGCAAGTTCCATAAATTTGGTGGTAACTATTATTTTTCTTGGATTGGTGATTTTGTTTCTCGATAGAATGTTACGAAAAATAATTGTTGCATCCTTTAAATTATTTTCACTTCAAACTAAAACTGCCTTCGATGATTTTTTAGTTCAAAGTAAGTTTCCTAGGTATATTGCACATATTATCCCATTGTATTTTTTAAAATATATCATTCCTTTTATTTTAAACGAATATCCAATTTTGCTGAATGTTTTTAGCATTGCCATTAATGTTTATGGTATTGTGTTGATTGTTAAAACACTACGAAGTTTTTTGAGATCGACCCAAAAATATTTGCGCACCAAAGAAAAATACAGAGACAAACCTTTAGAAAGTTATATTCAGGTAGTGATGCTGTTTTTTTGGGGAATTGCCACCATTTTTATTGTGTACCAATTAACAGGAAAGGACATTATGAGTTTTGCCACGCTTGGCGCGGCTTCTGCAGTAATTTTATTAATTTTTAAAGACACAATTTTGGGATTTGTCGCCTCAATTCAAGTATCCGTAAACGATATTGTACGCATTGGCGATTGGATTACTTATAACAAATTTGGCGCCGATGGTTTTGTGACCGATATTAATTTGGCTACGGTACTTGTGCAAAACTGGGACAATACGTATACCACAATTCCAACTTACAGCTTAATTTCTGATTCTTTTCAAAACTGGCGAGGAATGCAGGAATCTGGCGGTAGACGTATTAAAAGAGCCATACTCATAAAACAGTCTTCCATCAAATTTTTAACGGATGAAAAAATTGAGGAATACAAAAAAATTGAATTGGTAAAAACTTATATTGAGCACAGGCAGCGCGAAATTCTAAAATATAACGAAAAAACTTCAGCTGATAAATCGGTGTTAATTAACGGAAGAAACCAAACCAATTTTGGTATCTTCAGAAAATATGTAAATGGCTATTTACACGAGAATTCTGCAGTGAATAAAGAGCTCTCATTAATGGTTCGGCAATTGGAACCAACATCCAAAGGAATTCCTTTAGAAATTTATTGTTTTATAAGTGACAAACGCTGGGAAAATTTCGAAGCCATTATGGCCGATATTTTTGACCACGTAATCGCTTCCGTGCCTTATTTTGACCTGGAAATTTTTGAAGAACCAACAGGAAAAGATCTAAGGTCTTTGGCGGAAAGAAAATATTAAATATGAAAAGTAAAATATTAAATATTAAAGGTTGAGTGTTAAAATATAGTTCGAAGACTGAAGTTTAAGTTCATTTCTAGTATAAATCAAGCTCCCTTTCCTTTGGAAAATCCTGTCCCGTTTTAGTACGGGAGGTTGGGGATACTAATTCTCATTTACTTTTAACCGAGCTGTTGTAGTTGTTGTTTGATTTGAAAAATCATTTTCCAAATATTTTAAATAACCTACAATGGCAATCATTCCCGCATTATCGGTGGTATATTCAAATTTTGGAATATAGGTTTTCCAGCCAAATTTTTCTTCCGTAGCTTTTAAAGTTTCTCTGATTTCTGAATTTGCGCTTACACCTCCGGCGATGGCAATATGCTTAATTCCGGTTAATTCGACCGCTTTTTCAATCTTATCAAATAAAATTTCAACAATGGTGCGTTGGATTGACGCGCAAATATCATTTAAGTTTTCTTCGATGAAATTCGGATTTTCCTTAACTTTTTTCTGAATAAAATACAGAATTCCGGTTTTTAATCCGCTGAAGCTAAAATTTAAATCCGCCATTTTTGGTTTGGAAAACTCAAAAGCATTCGGATTTCCTAGTCTTGCATATTTATCAACAAACGGTCCGCCAGGATAAGGCAATCCCAAAATTTTTGCCGATTTGTCAAAAGCTTCTCCAACTGCATCATCCAAAGTTTCGCCAATAACTTCCATGTCAAAATAGCTGGAAATTTTTACAATTTGGGTATGTCCGCCGCTGATGGTCAAACATAAAAATGGAAAAGGCGGTTTTTGTTGCTTTTCATCATCAATAAAATGAGACAAAACGTGTGCCTGCATATGATTTACAGAAATTAACGGAATGTTTAAAGCTAGGGAAAGCGACCTTGCAAAAGAACTTCCAACCAATAATGAACCCATTAAGCCAGGTCCGCGTGTAAAAGCGATGGCACTTAACTGTTTTTTGTCGATATTTGCTTGTTGAATTGCTTGCTGAATTACAGGCACAATATTTTGCTGGTGCGCACGCGATGCCAATTCGGGAACAACGCCTCCATATTTGGCGTGAATTTCTTGGTTTGCAACAACATTTGTCAGTACTTTGCCATTGCAAATTACGGCAGCGCTGGTATCATCGCAAGACGATTCAATACCAAGAATATAAATAAATTTATCTTTGACCATCAGTAACATATAAAGGCACGAAAATTGCCATAAAAATGCAAATTTAACGCTTATCAAACGAATTAAAAAAATACTTGTAAGATTACTACTTGTGCTAGTGCTTTTATTGGCGTTGGTAAGTTTTTTATTGTCGCTTTCATCTGTGCAAACCCGCTTGGGAAAAATGGCTACTGATTTTTTAAGAAAAGATTTTAATGTTGATATAAACGTAGAGAAAGTTGATTTGTCTTTTTTAGGAAGGGTTGATTTAAATGTTGTGTTGATAAAAGATCACCATGCGGATACCTTAGTTTATGTTCGTAATTTAAAAACATCAGTATTGAGTTACAGAAATTTGATCAATGGAAAGTTAAATTTTGGTCAAATTTCTTTAGAAAAATTCATTCTAAACATGAAAACCTATAAAGGCGATGAGTATGACGCCTTTACCATGTTTATCGATAAGTTTGATGATGGCACCACCAGCGACAAGCCTTCCGGGTTTTTGTTGACATCAAGCAGGTTAAAATTGAAGGATGGCTATGTAGAGATTTATGATGAAAATGTAGAAAAGAGCAAGCCGCTTTTTTTTAAAGATATTGATGGAAGCGCCAAAAATTTTAAAATTGAGGGGCCTAATGTTTTTGCGGATATCAATAAACTCCATTTTATTGAGAATCATAATGTAGAAGTTCAAAGCCTGTCGAGCAATTTTACCTATACAAAAACAGCCATGAATTTTCTGAATACCGAACTGGTAACAGACAATTCTTCGTTGTTGGCAGATATCACTTTTTCTTATAATAGAGAAGATCTTTCCGATTTTAATAACAAAGTACTTCTTAATGCTGATGTTAAGAAGGCGGATTTATCTTTGGTGGATTTAAAAAAGTTTTATAGTGAATTGGGCACAAATGATATGCTTCATTTTTCAACAAAAATATCTGGAAATCTGAACGATTTTAAGACTGATAAATTGGTATTAACAACCGACAAAGATGCTGCAATTATTGGAACATTGCATTTTCAAAATGTGTTTAATCAAGAAGAAGGATTTTCGTTGGCGGCCAATTTAACCAGATTAACCTCAGATTATGACCACTTAAAATCATTGCTGCCTAATATTTTGGGAAAACAACTTCCTTCATCATTTCAAAAGCTGGGAAGATTTTCTGTGAGCGGATTTACTTATATAACGGAAGATTTAATCAATGCCGATGTTATTATGAAAACTGATATCGGTACTTTGATTACAGATTTGGAATTGACCAATATTGGCGATATCAACAACGCATCTTATTTTGGCCATGTGGCAGTTACTGATTTTGGGCTGGGCAATCTTTTAAATGATCCTTTATTGGGCAATTTGACTGCAGAAGCAGATGTGGATGGAAAAGGTTTTACGCTGGAAAAAATGAACACCTCGGTAAAAGGCCATATTTCTTCACAGCAATTTAAAGGATACACCTATACCAATATTGATATAAATGGTGTCATAAAAAACAAGCATTTTGATGGTGAAATGGAAGTTAATGACGATAATATTAAGTTAAACTTTGTTGGTTTGGCCGATTTTTCGACAAAAATTTATACCTTCGATTTTAAAACCAAAATTGATTATTTGGATTTAAACACGTTGAACCTTTTTAAACGTGACAGCATATCAAAAGTTAAAGGCGATATTGAGATAAAAGTTTCAGGAAATTCTTTGGATGATTTGGCAGGCACCATCGATTTTAAAAATGCTTTGTACATCAACCAAAAAGATAGCTATTTCTTTAAGGATTTTAACATAACTTCTGCTTTTGAAGGCGAAGAAAGAACAATTACCGTAAATTCTACAGAAATTGTAAATGGCTATGTAAAAGGGAAATTTAAGTTTGCCGAGTTGGTTTTACTTACAAAAAATGCCTTGGGAAGCATTTATTCAAATTACAAACCTTTTGCGGTTACTGCAGGTCAGGAGCTAGATTTTAGATTTAAAATTTACAATAAAATAGTGGAGGTTTTTTATCCGGAAGTAACACTTTCGGCAAATACATTCATTGCGGGAAATTTAAATTCTGATGATAATTTGTTTAGGCTAAATATTAAATCACCAGAAATTATCGCATTTGATAATACCATTGATTCACTGAATTTGCAAATAGACACCAAGAATCCATTATTCAATACACAACTTTCCGTTGCTAAAATAAATACCAAAAATTACAATATAGCCAAATTACAATTGGTGAACATTACGCTAAATGATACCTTGTATTTTAGAACCGAGTTTTTAGGCGGTGATAAAAATACAGAGACTTATGATTTGGCCTTTTATCATACCTTTAATAAAGAAAACAAATCCGTTTTCGGACTTCAAAAATCTAATTTCACCATTAAAGACACCAAGTGGATTATCAATCCGGAAGACAATTTTGATAACAAATTGGTGTATGATAATAAAACAAAAACATTTGATATAAGCCCGTTTTTAATCACCTCAAATGATCAAAGAATTGAGTTTTTTGGGCAAGTGCGAGACACTATATCAAAAGACTTAACTTTTAAGTTTGACAACGTTAATTTAGCCACA
>CAMDPE010000114.1 GCA_945903795.1 Lutibacter flavus
AAATGAAAAAAGGAATGTTTTCCATCATGAACTATTACTTGCCACTTCGCGGAATTGCTTCAATGCACTGTTCGGCCAACGTTGGTGAAAAAGGTGATGTTGCCGTTTTCTTCGGATTGTCAGGAACTGGAAAAACAACACTTTCTGCCGACCCAAAACGTTATTTGATTGGTGATGATGAACACGGCTGGGATCACAATGGCGTATTCAATTTTGAAGGCGGATGTTACGCCAAAGTAATCGATTTAAGCGAAAAAAACGAACCAGATATCTGGAGAGCCATCAAAAGAGACGCTTTATTGGAAAATGTAGCTGTTAACGAATATGGTGAAGTTGATTTTTATGACCATACAATAACAGAAAACTCAAGAGTTTCTTATCCAATTTATCATATTAACAAAATTGTATTGCCATCGAAAGCCGGACACGCAAGTAAAATAATTTATCTTTCTGCTGATGCTTTTGGTGTTTTGCCTCCAGTATCTATATTGGATGATGCACAGGCGCAATACCACTTTTTATGTGGATTTACTTCTAAATTAGCGGGTACTGAAAGAGGAATTACAGAACCACAACCATCTTTTTCTCCTGCATTTGGTGAAGCATTTTTAACATTGCACCCAACAATGTATTCTAAAACATTAGTGTCAAAAATGAAAGAACACAATGCCAATGCGTACCTTGTTAATACAGGCTGGAACGGAACTGGAAAAAGAATTTCGTTAAAAGATACACGTGCCATTATTGATGCCATTCTTGACGGTTCAATTGACAAAGCCGAAACAGTGCATATTCCTTTCTTAAATTTGAAAGCACCTAAATCATTAGAGAAAGTAAGTGATATTTTAGACCCAAGAACTACCTATTCAAATGTTGTTGAATGGGAAGAAAAAGCGATAAAATTGGCTGGATTGTATATTAAAAACTTTGAACAATATACAAATACTGAGGAAGGAAAAGCTTTGGTGGTCGCAGGTCCGCAACTTTAAGCATAAGTAAAATTTATATCAATATTAAAGCCTTCTATTTAGAAGGCTTTTTTTTTGTTTTAAAAGGGCTTACCTTGCGAACTGAATTATGAAGAAAAAAATAAAAGCAGTTAGTGGTTCCTTAAATCAATTTATACACTTAGAAACAACTGCAAGTTTGCTGCTGTTCGCATTTTCTATTTTGGCTGTAATTTGGGCCAACTCACCTTTTGGGGATACCTATGCCGAATTATGGCGCTATAAATTTACAGTTGGATTTGCGAATACAAGTTTTCATTTGGAAAAATCGTTAATTTTATGGATTAATGATGGTTTAATGGCCATCTTTTTCTTTGTGATTGGTTTGGAAGTGAAAAGAGAAGTTTTGGCGGGTGAATTAACCACTTTAAGAAAAGCATCGTTGCCTATTTTTGCTGCTGTAGGGGGTATGGCTTTTCCGGTGATGATATTTTTATTCTTCAACCAAGGAAAAGTTGGAGAACATGGTTGGGGAATTCCAATGGCAACAGATATAGCTTTTACGCTGGGGATTTTAAAATTATTGGGAAATCGGGTGCCATTGGGTTTGAAAATATTTTTAACAGCCTTTGCAATTGTTGATGATATTGGCGCTGTTTTGGTGATTGCGATTTTTTACAGTGCAAACATTCAGTGGGATTTAATTACTTATGCTTTAGTTATTGTTAGCGTGTTAGGATTTTTAAGTTACAAGCATTTTTACTCCAAATACTTTTTTTTCGTAATGGGATTTGTGGTTTGGGTGTTGTTTTTAAAATCTGGAGTGCACCCAACAATTGCGGGAATATTATTGGCTTTTACCATACCTATGTACCGAGAAATTAATTTAAGTGAATACGAGAAAGAATTAACGGCCCAACTGAATACTTTTAGAGGGTGCAAATACAAAAATCCTCAATTGCTTAACAAAAAACAATTAGAGATTGTTGATGAGATTGAAACCATCAGCAACCAAGTGCAATCTCCGTTGCAACATTTGGAACATTCACTTCATGGTTGGGTTTCCTATTTGATTATGCCAATTTTTGCGTTGGCAAATGCAGGCGTGGTGTTAAGTTTTAGCGGTTTGGCAAATATAGGTCATATCACTTTAAATATTGCGATGGCATTGGTTTTTGGGAATACAATTGGTATTATGCTGTTTTCTTATATAGCTATTAAATTTAAGTTTGCCGACTTGCCAAAAGGCGTAAAATTTAAACAATTATTGGGTGTCAGTATTTTGGGCGGACTTGGATTTACGATGTCCTTATTTATTACTAATTTGGCCTATGATGATGAAGCTTTGATCTCGGCCGCAAAAATGGGCGTAATTTTAGGATCTCTATTTGCTGGTTTGTTGGGTTACTTGGTTTTAAGAATACAATTGAAACCCGCAAAAAAATAACTAAAAAAATCGTTGGTTGTATTTATGCTCCACAAATTTAAAATAATTGTAAAGTTTAAAGTTCACCTCTAAACCGTAATCAACATTAAAATCGTACTCTATTTGGTTTTCATAAATATTTCTACGATATCTTAGCGGATTTTGGGCTCTAATATTCCATTCTGTAACATAAAACCGATTTTTATTTTCATAATATTCCTGTGAATAAAAATTCATCGGTTTGGCGATAGTATTCAAGTAAGTCTCAAACCCAATATCCATTATAATAATTTCATATTCCAAACTGTCATTGGCGATTCTCACAACTTCTTGCTCAGGATTGCCTTCTTTTGTTGCAGTTTTTGTTGTTGAGGAACATGCGGTAACAAATAATCCAATGGCCAAATAGTAAAAGAATGTTTTCATAATCAATTGGTTTTAGGTTATTTAAAATTACAAAAAGAATGCCAATTTGTTTGTTAAAATTTTTAATTTAGCGATTCATTTAAATCGAAATGATATGGACAAAATACGTTGTGGCTGGTGTAAAAATGATCCGCTTTATATGGCTTATCACGACACAGAGTGGGGTGTTCCTGTTTTTGAGGATGATAAATTATTTGAGTTTTTAATTTTGGAAACTTTTCAGGCAGGATTAAGCTGGATTACCATTCTTCGGAAAAGGGAAAATTTCAGAAATGCTTTTGACCATTTCGACTATAAAAAAATCGCCAACTATTCTGAAGCCAAATACGAAGAATTGTTGCTGGATGCCGGAATCATAAGAAACAAATTGAAAATAAAAGCCACCATTTCCAATGCCGTTGCTTTTATGGAAGTGCAAAATGAATTTGGATCGTTTTCAAATTATATTTGGCGCTTTACCGATGGAAAACCCATCAAAAATAAATGGAAAACATTGAGCGAACTTCCTGCAACCACTGAATTGTCGGATATTGTTTCAAAAGATTTAAAAAAACGCGGATTTAAATTTGTGGGTTCAACCGTAATTTATGCGCATATGCAAGCCACCGGAATGATCAATGACCACGTAGCCGATTGTTTTAGATATCAAGAAGTGTAAACTGATTTACGATTTGAGATTTTTGATTTAAGATTTTTTGATTTAAACTTTATTTTATCGGTATATAAATTTCCGTCACCCACTTAGCCGGATTTCGGCTATCTTTTGGGCCAACTACATAAAATTCAAAAGGTTCTGCGCCTGGTATTTCAGTAAAACCTTGTGCTACCAGTTGGTTATAGGCGGTTTCCCAAGCTTCATTGGCAAATTTATAATCGCCTTTAAAAATAGTTTTAAACGTTTTTTGCGGTTTTAAGTACCCTGTTAAAACGTCGTCCGTGGTAATAACTCTTTCTTTTATGGGAATACAAGCGGAAAACATAGCCGTATTATTTTGCTCATCCCATTTATGATTGAGCGTAAAAGGTTTTCCTGAGGATTCAATGCTATTATCTGACATAAATTTTATAACGATTGGAAACATTTCACTCATTTTTTTCTCAATATCTTCTATTTTACAAGACGTAGTTTGGTATAAATAATAGCCGCCGCCATAATCAACCGCGCCTAATGATTCAAAAGAGTGTTTTTCCAATTCCGTTAAAATATATTGTTCAAGTAATTCCAAACCTCTGTCGTAAATTGGAATCGTATTTTTTTCGATGCCTCCTTTAAAAAGCCAATAAAATTTTTCGCCAAATGAATTTTTTCCCCGCATTCCCCAGGTAACTTCTGTGCCGAGATCAACTTTGGTAAAATTCCAATAAACTTCAGGCTTACTGTCAGAATTAAAATCAACTTGTTGCATAATTTCTTTGTTTGGTATTGCTGAAATGGTTTTCATAGATCCACTGCCGTCTTTCCCTTTCCAGCTGTAAGAAGACCCAACTCCGGAAGTGGTATCGGGATAAGAAGTTACTATGGTTGGATCCATTTCAAACCATGGACTCCAATTTTCCCAATTTTTAAAGTCATTCACATTTTCGAAAACAACTTCAACAGGCGCCTTTATGACTCTTGAACGCTTAATATTGTAATTGCCTTCGCTAACTGCAACATAAATGGAGAGTATAATTACAACTGCAAGCAACAAAAATCCAAGGTATTTTAGATATTTCAAAAGAGAAAATTTAGAATTACTAATCTCTAATTTAGGAAATTATTCTGTTATAAAATAGTAAATTTGTCTATAAATTTTAAATTATCAATCAGATGAACATTAAATATTTTTTACCGATGTTATTCACGGCATCAATCTTATTTTCTTGTGCCGATCAAAAGAAGGAAGAAAAGCCAATAGAAGTTGCAACAGAATTTAAAACTGAAGTTGAACAATTTGCCGATGTAAAAATTCTGCGTTATCAAATTCCGGGTTTTGAAAACCTGACTCTAAATCAAAAGAAATTGGTGTATTATTTATCTCAGGCCGGAATGTCGGGTCGTGATATAATGTATGATCAAAACTATCGCCATAATTTAATAATTAGACGTGCTTTAGAAAATATTCACCAAAATT
Source organism: Lutibacter flavus (assembly GCA_945903795.1). Taxonomy (GTDB): domain Bacteria; phylum Bacteroidota; class Bacteroidia; order Flavobacteriales; family Flavobacteriaceae; genus Lutibacter; species Lutibacter flavus_A. Next base: position 4,914 of record CAMDPE010000114.1, read on the forward strand.
ATGCAGGAGATAAAACAACTGAAGACTGGAAAAATTTCGAAATATATTTAAAAAGAGTTTGGTTTTCCAATGGTATCCACCACCATTATTCAAATGATAAATTTAAACCCGATTTTTCAAAAGAATATTTTGACACCTTGTTAAAAGAAACCAAAACAATTCTTACCGGAGAACCTTACGAAGTTATTTTTAATGATAAAGATGCCAAAAAAGTAAATCTGGACGAAAGTACAGGTTTGTTGGAAGGTTCAGCCATAAATTTTTATTCACCTAATGTTACGGCAGCAGATGTTGATAAATTTTATGCTTCAAAAATTGACAAAAACGATAAAACGCCAGTTGAATATGGGTTGAATTCGAAATTGGTTAAAAATGCCGATGGCTCTTTGGAAGAAAAAGTTTGGAAAGTTGGCGGTATGTACAGCGCATCTATTGAAAAAATTGTAAGCTGGTTAGAAAAAGCTGTTGGAGTTGCCGAAAATGCAAAACAGGCAGAAGCCTTGAAATTATTGATTGAATATTACAAAACGGGTGATTTAAAAACTTGGGATGCCTACAACATTGCTTGGGCAACCAGTACCGAAGGTGATATTGACTATATCAATGGATTTATTGAAGTTTATAAAGATCCGAAAGCATTTAGAGGTTCTTTTGAATCAACAGTGCAGATAAAAGATTTTGATATGTCCAAAAAAATGGCTGTTTTGGCTGAAAACGCGCAGTGGTTTGAAGACAATTCAACCTTGCAAGATTCCCATAAAAAGAAAAATGTGGTAGGTGTTTCTTACAAAACAGTGAATGTGGCTTCAGAAGCTGGAGATTCATCTCCTTCAACACCAATTGGCATCAACTTGCCAAATAATAACTGGATTCGTGAACAACATGGTTCAAAATCTGTTTCCCTTGGCAATATTATTGAAGCATACAATATGGCCGGTGGAACAGACCGTTTAAAAGAATTTGCTTTTGATGCAGCCGAAGTTGACAATGAAATTAAATATGGCCAAGAAGCCGACAAATTGCATACGGCTTTGCATGAAGTTATCGGTCACGCCAGCGGGCAAATAAATGATGGTATTGGGCAACCAAAAGAAACCTTAAAAAATTATGCTTCAACATTGGAAGAAGCTAGAGCTGATTTGGTTGGTCTTTATTATTTGCCTGACGCAAAATTGGTTGAAATGAAAATTTCACCAAATGCGCAAGGAATTGGAAAAGCAGCATTTGACAATTATATCAGAAATGGTTTAATGACACAATTGGTTCGTTTAAATTTAGGCGATGACATTGAAGAAGCACACATGAGAAACCGACAATTGGTGGCTGCCTGGGCTTTTGAAAAAGGTAAAAAAGACAATGTAATCGAAAAAGTGATAAAAGATAATAAAACGTATTTTGTTATTCGGGATTACGCCAAATTGAGAGTTTTGTTCGGTGAATTATTGAGCGAAATACAACGTATCAAATCGGAAGGAGATTTTAAAGCCGGTAAAGCTTTGGTCGATAATTATGGTGTAAAAGTTGACCAAGCCATTCATAAAGAAGTATTGGATCGCAATAGCAAATTTAAATCGGCGCCGTACAGCGGTTTTGTGAATCCTGTGTTGACTGCTGAATTGGATGCTGACGGAAATATTATAGATGTTAAAGTTGTTCAACCAACAAGTTTTACGGAGCAAATGTTGGATTATGCAAAAAGATATTCCACATTGCCTAACATAAACTAATAACACAAAGAATTTTTGTAAAAGTCCGTTTCAATTTATTGAAGCGGATTTTTTTTATGAACTCATCTTGACTTTTTTGATTGAAGCGAAAAATAGGGATTTTTGTCTCAGATGTAGACTTTTTTGCGCTGCATAGCCTTAGCTAAGGGGTAAGAAAAAGGTGAAATATGGGGTAAAAAGACCATTTTGCAGCCAATTAGAATAAGTCAATATGAGTTCAATGCAATGAGAAGGTGATTAAAGTAAAAATCATAATGATTAAAATCACCGAAATCAACACAAGAAATGCGTTTTTATAATACTTTTTATGAATTTTAATGTCCTTTTTGTAACTCCACACCATCGCTATGATAAAAGCGATTACAAAAAATGCCGCAAAAATTAATTGTCCTTTACTAAACATATAAATGTGTATATTGAGCCTCAAAAATACGTAAATTTTTAATATGAAAAGGGCTTTAATTATTGGCGCATCATCGGGAATAGGGAAAGAATTGGCGAAATTATTGGCCGAAGACGGCTACAAAGTTATCATCACAGGAAGAAGAGAAAAATTGCTGGAAGAAATTAAAGCAAGAAATCCTGAAAATTTTGTGGTGAAAGTGAACGATGTAACCGATTTAAATGCTTGCGAAACGCTTTTTTCCGACTTACAAAATGAATTCAGGACCATTGATTTAATTGTTTACAGTTCGGGTGTTGGTGATCCAAATTATGAGTTGGCCTGGGAAAAGGAATTGCCAACTTTGCAAACCAATGTTATTTCAGCAGTTAAAATTTACGGACTTGCCTACAATTTATTCAGAAAACAAGGTTACGGGCATTTGGTGGGAATTTCTTCAATTGCTTCCATTCGCGGAAATCGCCACGTGCCGTCATATTTTGCTTCAAAAGCGTTTCAGGCAAATTATTTGGAATCGCTTTGGATGAAAGGAAAAAGAAGTAAAGCTGAAATTTATGTGACCGATATTCAGCCAGGATTTGTGGATACTTCCTTGGCGTTGGGAACAACTTTTTGGATGGCTTCCGCAGAAAAAGCAGCCAAACAAATATATACAGCAATTAAATTAAAAAAGAAAAAATCGTATATTACAAAGCGCTGGAGATTGGTGGCATTTGTGTTGAAAATTGTACCGTCTTCCTTGTTATTTAAGTTTACCTAAATTAATTTTTTACTAAAATGATACATAAACTGAAAGCCGTTCAGGAATTTCACGAATCCTTCGGATTGGGAATTCAACACAAGCCAATTGCGAAATTGGACGACGATAAATTAAAATTGCGTTTCGATTTAATGGCTGAAGAAAACGAAGAATATTTGGAAGCCGCCAAAAACAATGATTTAACTGAAGTGGCCGATGCTTTGGGCGATATGCTTTATATTTTGTGCGGCACTATTTTGGAGCACGGCATGCAATATAAAATAGAAGAAGTATTTAATGAAATTCAGCGCAGCAATATGAGCAAATTGGGTGAAGACGGCAAGCCAATATATAGAGAAGACGGCAAAGTATTGAAAGGCCCGAATTATTTTAAACCGAATATTTTAGAAATTTTAGAAAAATAAAACCTAAACTTAATTATTATAAATATGAACTCAAATAAATTGTTTTTACTGCTCATAATGGTAGTGTCAATAAGCTATTCGTCAAGAGCACAGCAAAAAATGAAAGAAAAACAGGCGCCTGGATTAGAAATAAAAAATATGGATACAGGTGTAAGTCCGTCCAATGATTTTTTTAGATATGTAAACGGTGCTTGGCTGGATAAAGCTGAAATTCCTGCCGACAGAACTTCTTGGGGAAGTTTCAACGAATTAAGAAAAAAAACTGATGCTGATGTGTTGGAAATTTTAAATGAAGCGATTGCGAAAAAAAATGCTCCTAAATTAAAAGATGCACAAGGAAATTTAATGGCCATGTCCGATCAGGAAAAAGCGGTAAATTATTATGAATCCATCATGGACACCGAAAAAAGAAACAGTCAGGGAATTAGTCCTGTGCTGCCTTTTTTGGCTAAAATTGATGCGGTAAATAATTTGGAAGATTTAAATCATCTAATTGTTGAAAGCGCACCTTATGGCGGGATTGGGTTTTATAATTTTTATATTTATAACGATTTAAAAAACAGCAACCGATATGTTGGTTATGTTTCACCGGCAGGATTGGGTTTGTCGCGCGATTATTACGTTGATCAAGATGACAACACCAAGCTAAAAAGAGAAAAATATATTGCGCATATTGCCAAAATGCTTCAATTCTATGGCGATTCAAAAGAAATTGCAAGCAAAAATGCACAACGTATTTTTGACTATGAATACAATTTGGCAAAGCCAAGAATGACCAAAGAAGAATCGAGAGACCGAAGAAAATCGTACAACCCAAAAAGTATAGACGAATTAACTGCGCTCACTTCATCTATTCATTGGAATACTTATTTCACGGGTATTGGCATCGCTAAAATTGATACTATTGTGGTAGCCCAGCCAAAATATATGGCGGCGATGGATTCCATCATCAAAGCGAGTTCCATTGACGATATTAAATTATATTTAAAATGGACAGCAATAGATGGTGCTGCAGGAATGTTAAGTGATGAAATTGAAGTTGCAAATTGGGAATTTTACAGCAAAGAATTGACTGGTGCCGTGCAACAGCTTCCTCGCAATGAAAGAGCTTTAGCTTCTATAAATGGCGTAATTGGTGAAGCATTGGGAAAATTGTATGTTGATAAAAAATTTCCGCCCGAAGCCAAAGCAAAAGCTATGGAAATGATTAAAAATGTAATGGCCGGCTATGAAATCAGAATTCAAAAATTGGATTGGATGAGTGATGCCACAAAACAAAAAGCCATCGAAAAATTACATAAATTAACTGTGAAAATTGCCTATCCCGATAAATGGAAAGATTATTCGGCGCTTGTAGTTGTTGGTGTAAAAGATGGAGGTTCTTATTTCCAAAATTCAATGAATGCCCAAAAATGGAATTTCGATAAAAATATCGCAAAATTGGGAAATCCGGTAGACAGAACTGAATGGGGAATGTCACCTCAAACAGTGAATGCTTATTTTAATGCCACCAATAATGAAATTGTATTTCCTGCCGCTATTTTAC
>CAMDPE010000115.1 GCA_945903795.1 Lutibacter flavus
TCCTTGGTTTGTTTTCGGTTGTTCGTATAAATAATGATGGAAGAATCTATTTTGGACAAAATTTGAAGCAATTTGCCATAAATATCCTCCGTAAGGCGCACGTGATAAAATAAATTTTCACGTTTAAATGATTTTTTAATAATCTTGGCTTCTTTTAACCCCAAATTATTTTGAATATCCTCCAAAACACGTTGCGTAGCCGTTGCTGTCAGCGCAATAAAAGTGGCTTCCGGTTTCAATTCTTTCAGCAGACTTAATTTTAAATACGAAGGCCTAAAATCGTGTCCCCATTCTGATATGCAATGCGCTTCATCAATGGCAATTAACGAAACGTTTAACTGTTTAATTTTCTCCTGAATAAAATCCGATTGCAGTTTTTCGGGTGAGAGGTACAAAAAATTAAATCCGCCGAACTGTAAATTATCAAATGCAATAATTATCTCGTCCTGAGAAAGTTGGGAAGTTAAAGCGATGGCTTTAATATTTTTTTCCTTTAAATAATTAACCTGGTCATGAATTAAGGCAATCAATGGTGAAACAACAATGCAAACACCTTCTAAAATCATAGCAGGGACCTGATAGCAAATCGACTTTCCGCCACTGGTGGGCAACAAAACAATGGTGTTTTCACCTTTTAAAACTGAAGTGATAATTTCCTCTTGCGGACTTATAAATTGCTCGTAACCCCAATATGTTTTAAGTATGTCAAGCGGCGTGGCCATTATTTTATGGAAGCTAGTATAAAATCGGTTCTTTCTTTAATGGTTCCTGTAGGAACTTCAATAATTACATAATTTAATGCAGTGTAAGTTCTTTCAAGATGGTTATGGATGGCCAATGCCTGTTCAAAATTTTCATAACGCTCATTGTCTGAAATATAAATTTCTTCCCAGGGAGCCATCAAAAAAATGTAATTATAGCGGTAAAAATTGCTGGTATTGATATATGTTTTTGGATAATCTATGCTGATATAATTCATATAAGCATGCACATCAGGAATACCTCTGTCGAAAAAAACCAAACTGCAATTTTTGGTTTCGGCTTCTAAATACTGATTTACACGGCCTTCCAACAACAATTCGCTAAACAGCAAAGGCTTGGTCAAAAAAAGTTGATCTGTGCCATTTTGTCGGGCATTTAGTGTAACCTCTCTGGAAATTTCGGGCATACACGTAAAATTGCGTTTGGCCAATTCTTCTATTACAGTCGATTTACCGGTACCTGGACCGCCAGTGATAACAATTTTTGTTTGCATTCTGCAAAAATAAGATATTCGATAAATTATACTAAATATATTCTTGTAATTTTGTCAGCTAAATATTAACAACCTTAAAACGGTATTATATTTGCAAACCGTTATTTAAAAAAATGGACAATAGAGCAGAATTTTATAACAAGTTAAGGAATAAATTGGACGAGAGCAGTATTTTTCCGTCTGAATACCTTTTTAAATTTATTGTTTCTAACCACGAAGAAAAAATAAAGCAAGTGGAGGATTTATTTGATTTTAAAGGAGCTGTGATTACGAAGACTTCTTCAAAAACCGGAAAATTCACCAGTGTTTCCATTCATGTGATTATGAAAAATTCAGAGGATATTATTTCAATTTACCTTGAAGCTGAGAAAATTGAAGGAATTATTTCTTTGTGATTCCTTTAACAGCACATACCGAAAATAAAAAATAAATTGCACCGATTTTGTTAAATTTACACAAGTATTTTTAGGGCAGAAAAATCTTTTATGAAATGACCATAAACGGATTTATCAAACCAACTTATTGGTTCCTTGCAAATTCCATATGACCAATAAAAATCAAATAAAATGAACAGATGAAACCAATATATTTATATTTAATATTATCACTTCTCCTTTTACAATCCTGTGATTATTTTACTTTTAAAAAAAATGTATCGCCACAAACTGTTGCAAGAGTAAATGACAATTATTTGTATAAAGATGATTTGATGGCGATTTTCACAAAAGACATAAGCAAGCAAGACAGTATTGCCTTGGTCAATAACTATATAAATAATTGGATTAAACAACAGTTATTATTGTCTAAAGCCCAATTAAATTTAGAAACTAAGAAAGACGAATTTGAAGACCTGGTTAAAAAATACCGAGAAGATTTGTATATCAATTCCTACAAAGAAGCCGTGGTAAAACAATATTTAGACACGATTATTACTGATGATGATGTTGACCAGTTTTATATGAATAACAACGAAATTTTTAAGCTGAATGAAGAATTAATTAAGGTAAAATACATTAAGATAGGGAAAACGGATTCCAATAAAAATGTGATACTAAAACTATTTAAATCAACAGCGAATAAAGATATGGAAAAACTCAAGGAGAAGGCGCTTTTCGTTAAATCACATCATTTAAATGATTCAATTTGGATTAAATACAGTGACTTAATAAATGAGATTCCAGTTTTAAAAACTGAAGACAAGGAGCTCTTGTTAAAAAAAGATAATTTTATTCAAAAAGAAGACTCATTAAGCTTATATTTGGTCACTATAAAAAAGGTGCTACAAAGTAATGAAATTGCACCGAAAAGCTATATTACACCTGCAATCAGGCAGATGATTTTACACCAGCGAAAATTATTATTATTAAGAAATATTGAAGAAACATTAATTAAGGATGCAACTAAAAAACAACAATTTGAAATATATTAACATAAAACGAGCATTTCAAATTTTGACAGAAAAAGGATTGATAACTGGCGAACAGCATCTGTTCCCGCAAAAAATAAAATTTTTACAGATGAAACAAAATACAATGATTATAGCATTACTGTTATTTATTACGGGAATAAATGCGCAAGAGAGAATAAAATTAGACGGTGTAGCTGTGGTAGTTGGTAAAAATATTGTGCTTGATTCTGATATTGATAAATTTAAAAAAGAATTGCAACAACGTGTTGAAGGCAAATTAGACATCACCGATTGCGAAATATTGGAAGAAGTTATGAGCCAAAAACTGCTTGCACATCACGCTGTAGTAGACAGTATTGTGACTTCTGATGCCGAAATAAATGAAAAGGTTGAAGGTAATATTGCTTATTTCACCCAACAACTGGGAAACATGGAAAAAGTGGTTAAAATGTACGGATTTAATGATGAAGAGGATTTAAGAAAGGAATTGTTCGAAATACAAAAGGAACAACTACTTATTCAAAAAGAACGCGCAAGCATCATTGAGAAAATTGATGTGACGCCAGAAGAGGTGAGAACTTATTTTAAAAATCTTGAAAAAGACGGTAATTTGCCCGAATTTAGTGCTGAAATTGAATTGGCACAAATTGTAAAAATGATCAAACCATCCGAAGAAGAAACCAATAGGGTAATTGATAAATTGAATGAAATTAAAAAAGAAATCGAAAGTGGTTTTAGTTTTAGATTGAAAGCAATTATCAATTCCGATGATCCAGCCGTTTCAGGAACAGGTCAGGGAGCTGCAGGTTTATATACAATTACCCGAGAAAGCGGATTTATAAAAGAATTTAAAGAAGTGGCTTTCAGTTTGGATGAAGGTGAAATTTCAGAACCATTTGAGTCGGGATTTGGATTTCACATTATTTTGGTTGAAAAAATTAAAGGCCAGGAACGCGATGTGCGCCATATTTTAATTCAGCCAAAAATTAGTCAGGCAGAATTAAAAGCCTCTTTTGATGAATTGGCAAAAATCAGGGAACAAATTCTTAACGGTGAAACTACCTTTGAAGATGCGGTTGTAAAATACTCTGAAGACAAAGAAACCAAAAACAATAACGGCTTGCTGTTGAATCCGCAAACAAACGATACGCGTTTTGATTTAACACGAATGGATCCAAATCTTTACAATAAAATCAGCAGTTTAAAAACAGGTGAAATTACCGCACCTTTTTATGATGAAGTAAGAGGAGAATCTAAAATGCATAAAATAATTTTAGTGAAAAGCAAAGATGATGCGCACACTGCAAATTTTACCAAAGATTATGAAAAAATTCAACAATTAACCCTGCAAAAAAAGCAAGAGGAAACGGTAGAAAAGTGGTCAAAAGATAAAATTAAAGATACTTATATTAAAATAAACAACGATTATAAAACTTGCGATTTTAAAAATAACTGGAAAAAGGACTAAAAATGTCAGATGTTGCTGCATTAAAGGAATTGGTTGATAAAAATAAAGCGCTTAAGCAAGAAATTGGGAAGGTAATTGTTGGGCAACGGGAAGCTGTAAGCCACATTTTACTTTCTATTTTATGTGGAGGACATTCATTGCTTATTGGTGTTCCGGGCTTGGCGAAAACGCTGATGGTGCAAACAATTTCAGAAACATTGGGACTCGATTTTAAACGAATTCAGTTTACGCCCGATTTAATGCCTTCCGATATTTTAGGAAGTGAAATTTTGGATGAAACCACACATTTTAAGTTTCTAAAAGGCCCTATTTTTAGCAATATTATTTTGGCTGATGAAATCAACAGAACGCCGCCTAAAACGCAAGCCGCTTTGCTGGAGGCGATGCAGGAACGATCTGTGACCATTTCCGGCCATCAACACAAATTGGCCAATCCATTTTTTGTGTTGGCCACCCAAAACCCAATTGAGCAGGAGGGAACCTATCCTTTGCCGGAAGCCCAGTTAGACCGGTTTATGTTTTCCATAAATTTGGATTATCCAAGTTTTAGCGAAGAAGTTGAAGTGGTAAAAAGTACCACTAATGATGTTAAAAAAGTTGTCAGTACAATTCTTTCTGCTGAGGAAATAACAAGTTTTCAGAGGTTAATAAGAAGAATTCCTGTGGCCGACAATGTGATTGAATATGCAGTGACTTTGGTGTCCAAAACGCGTCCAAATACTTCTTATTCAACTAAAATGGTTAATGATTATATAGATTGGGGCGCAGGGCCAAGAGCTTCACAATTCTTAATTTTAGGCGCAAAAGCAAATGCTGCCGTAAATGAGAAATTTTCTCCAGATATTGAAGATGTTCAGGCAGTGGCTTACGCCATATTACGCCATAGAATCGTGCGAAATTACAAAGCTGAAGCAGAGGGAATTACCGAAAAACAAATCATAGAATCTTTATTCTAAATCAGCCTTGTTATTTTCAAAAAAGCTGAACATATTACCGCCATATTTTTTTTGGTAACTTAAGCGTGAATGGTTTTTAAAATCGGTTTGTTTGGAGTGCTCCAAAACCAAAATACCATCTTCATTCAGCAACTTATTTTCAAAAACAAGTGAAACAATTTTCTCAAACAATGCAAGCTCAAATTCGTAAGGTGCATCGGCAAAAATGATATCAAATTTTGAATTGGTTTTTTCCAAATAATTGAAAACATCACTTTTGATGGTGGTAATTGACAAATCCAGCGATTTTGCCGTGGTATTGATAAATTGGATGCAACCTGCATGTGCATCAACCGCCGTAATATTTTCTGTGCCTCTCGATCCAAATTCGTAACTGATATTTCCGGTTCCTGAAAATAAATCCAAAACGGATATATCATTAAAATAATACAAATTATTAAGAATATTAAACAACGCCTCCTTGGCCATGTCGGTTGTTGGCCTTACAGGCAAGTTTTTAGGCGCTTGGATGCGTTTGCTTTTATGTATTCCTGAAATAATGCGCATTATTTAAATTGGTTTAATAAGGTAAAATGTGAATGGAAAGGTATTTCATTTAATTGCAAAGCGGCATTGTTTGGAATATAAAATTTGACATTTCTGATATATTGATACACAATATCATAAAGTTCGGATTCCTTTTCAATATCTCCCATCAAAATCAATTCAAATTCTTCCGGATTTAAATTTAATTGCTCGGCCGTAAAAAGAATATAGTAAATAAAATCTTCTTTGCAGGTGAAACTGAAAAAATTGAAAAGTTCCAGTTTTTTATTTTTAATGACCACAATTTCAAAATTATGGGCAGTGACATTTACAAAACAAAAACTGCCATCTAAATTTTTGTATTGGTTCAGTAAATTTTCAATCAAAACCGTTGATGAGTGTTTGTAATCGAATGATTCATAAGTGTCCAACAAAAAATTATTAACATTTACAAACGGGATATATACATTTATTATTTCTGAATTTTCCAGCTCGTCGTAAGCAATAAAATCATTTTCCAGAACTTTAACAGTAAATTGCAAATATTGCGCTAATTTCTTTTTGTTAAATAATGGCTGTGGCACTTGGGTGACCAAATTGTTAAAATGGCTAACAAATACCGATTTATAATTTAGTTGAAGTAATTTTTCCTTGATAAACAATTCTTTAATACACTCCAATTGTTTATAGGGAGAACCGTTAAGGTTGTCAAATTCATAAATCCCAACAGCTTCAATTTTATTTTGAATTTTATTATAAACACAAAAAGAAAATCCATCCAAACTAAGTTGGATGGATAAGTAGTTATCTTCTGGATTTAACGAATCTGTTTCGCTATTCCTCAATTTTTTTATCTCCTTTATCATAATATGGAGGCCAGTTACCGTCCTCACTAACATCGGTTAATGAACCTACTCTAATAAATTCTCCTCTTATTTCTTCACCGCCAATGGCTTCTTTTTCTTGTTTCATAAGATTTTCATCCATACCGGCTAAAATTAAAGCTTTATCAACTTTCACTTCAAATACCGGAGCTTTTAGACCTACAATTTTTTCAATTTCACCAATTTCAATTTTGAAATTTTGATCAGTTCCAGGAATTTTCATCATATTTTTATAATCCTTGCCAACAAAAGCGTTTTTCACTTCATCGTATCCAATGGTGTCTACAACCCTTTCTTCAATAGTTTTTGTGATTCCGCCACCAACTGATATTGATCTCGGGACGTATCTTGTTTGGGTTAAAGCAAATTTTCCGTTTTCAATAAAACGTATAAGCGCTTCGCTGTCAGTAGTATAATTCCCATTTACTTTTTTGTAAGCAATTTCTGCATCACGAATGATTTTTAAGTTATTGATTACTTTAGCATACCTTTCCTTTTTTTCTTGGTTGAATTTTATCGGCTTGGTAATTTCAAAATTAATTTTGTAAACTAAAAATATTGCAATGGCAATCAATAGTACTGAAATTATCCAATGCAATTTTCTTGGAATAAAATTTACAATTGCATACGCTAAAAAAGCTGTAACTACAATACCTATTACTATAATCAAAACTGTTATCATCTGTATTTTTCTTTTTTTATGAGTGTACGCAAATCTACAAATTTTTTTTAATGAGAAAAATTTTTAAGCATAAATCAATTTGTATATTTGATTTTTATTTAAAATATGACAAAAACGGCACAGGAATTCTATAGTAATCTAGTTGAAAAGTTCCCTTTTGAACCCACAATTTCTCAAGATTCTTTACTTACAAAACTCACAGATTTTATCCTTGAAAATAATAATAACGCCATATTTATTATTAAAGGATATGCCGGAACCGGTAAAACAACGACCATTAGCACCGTGGTGAATAATTTATGGAGGATAGGAAAAAAGGCGGTTTTACTGGCCCCAACGGGCAGAGCGGCGAAAGTTATTGCCGGATATTCAAACAAACCGGCATTTACAATCCATAAAAAAATTTATTTTCCGAAAAAAAATAAATCAGGTGGTGTAGATTTTACTTTGCAAACAAATAAGCATTCAAATACCATATTTTTTGTTGATGAAGCTTCTATGATTTCTGATGCACCAATGGGCGCGAAATTATTTGAAGCTGGCTCTTTATTAGATGATTTAATCTCCTATGTGTACGCCGGATTGAACTGTAAATTGGTTTTAATAGGCGATACAGCACAATTACCTCCTGTAAAATTGGTAATTAGTCCGGCATTGGATGCCCATAAGTTGACATTAAATTACCATAAAGATGTGATTGAAATTGAATTAAGTGAGGTGATGCGCCAGCATGCAGATTCAGGAATTCTGCTAAACGCGACCGATTTGCGACTTATTTTGGCAAATAACGGATTTAGTGATTTTCAATTTCAATTGGGCTATCCGGATTTAATCCGTTTAATTGATGGTTATGATATTGAAGACGCGATTAATTCCTCTTATACAAATATTGGCATGGAAGACACCACTTTTATTGTCCGTTCTAACAAGCGCGCCAACCAATACAACCAGCAAATAAGGAGTAAAATTCGAGGTCAGGAAAACGAAATCTCTTCGGGTGACTATATTATGATTGTGAAAAACAATTATTTTTGGCTGGAAGAAACAAGCGAAGCAGGTTTTATTGCCAACGGAGATATTTGTGAAATCCTGGAAATTTTCAGCATCAAGGAATTGTATGGCTTTCGGTTTGCGGAAGTTAAAATCAGAATGATTGATTATCCAAATCAAAAACCATTTGAAACAGTTTTGTTGCTGGATACGCTAACCTCGGAATCGCCTTCGCTTTCTTATGATGATTCCAATAGGCTGTATCAGGAAGTTGCCAAAGATTTTGCCCACGAATCATCCAAATACAAGCAATTGCTGGCCATCAAAAAAAATAGTTTCTTCAACGCTTTGCAAATTAAATTTGCCTACGCCGTTACTTGCCACAAATCTCAGGGCGGTCAATGGAAAACAGTTTTTATTGAGCAGCCTTATTTACCCGACGGACAAAATATTGAATATTTGCGATGGTTGTATACGGCAGTAACGCGTGCTCAGGAAAAAGTGTATTTAATTGGTTTTACCGATGCTTTTTTTAATGAATAATACCACGTATTAAAAAAAAATAATCTTGGTAACATTTGTTTCTTATCATTTAATACGACAAACATTTTTAAGGTATTTGTATTTTTTACCCATTCAAATTGATTATTTTTGCAAATTATTGAAATTATTTAGATGACGAAGAAAATTATATTGACCCCAAAAGCGAAAAAGATAGCGAAGATATTGGAAATTCATGGGGATGTAAGAATTGACAATTATTATTGGTTAAATGATAGAGAAAACCAGGAGGTTATTGATTATTTAAATACGGAAAATGCATATTATGAAGCTAAAACAGCGCATACAAAGCAATTTCAGCAAGATTTATTTGAAGAGATGAAATCCCGTATTAAGGAGGATGATGAGTCAGTTCCTTATAAAAAAAAGAACTACTATTATATTACCCGATTTGAAAAAGGCAGCCAGTACCCAATTTATTCACGCAAAAAAGGAAGTTTAGAAGCACCCGAGCAAATTTTGTTCGATGTGAATGAACTTGGAAAAGGATTTAGTTATTATAAATTGGCGGGATTGTCCATCAGCCCAAACAATCAATTGGCAGTTTTTGGAGTTGATACCGTTGGCAGAAGGCAATATACGTTGCAATTTAAAAATTTGGAAACAGGCGAATTGTTTCCTGAAAAGATTGAAAATACCACGGGAGGCGCAGCTTGGGCAAGCGATAATAAAACAGTGTTTTATACACTTCAAAATCCTAAAACTTTAAGAAGCGAAAAAATATTTCGCCATGTGTTGGGTACAGATCCTTCGCAAGATATAGAAGTTTATCATGAAAAGGGACATGCGTTTAATGCATTTGTTTACGCATCAAAATCAGAAAAATATATTATTATTGGTGCGCACAGCACCGTTTCTTCTGAATATCACATTTTGGAAGCCAACAATCCGTC
>CAMDPE010000116.1 GCA_945903795.1 Lutibacter flavus
TCGCTCGCAAATGAAAAGAAAATTAAACAGGGTGTTGTCGTTGTTTTTTGTGGTAACAATTCTTATCGGAATTGGATATGATTTACATGCTGAACACAGCGGTCATTCTGATAAAATAGTGCTTTCATCCGAAGATATTTATGAAGAAAGCTTTTTTGTTTTTGATATGGATTTTTTTGAAGAAGATCAAATGAAGCATCATATTGAGAACAACCTTATAGTGACACTTAATTTTGAAAATTATAATTTCAAGAACTCCTTTTTAATTCTGCAGGCCTCTTTTATTATTTGGCAACCACCCAAAAATTACACTTAAATTAATTATTTACAAGTTTGAGATCAATTAGGTTCCCTAATTAAGAATTTGTGAATCAAAGTAAATCTTGATTGGTTTACGCAATTTACCTTTTTATTAATTTTAAGACTTTAGATTATGGGATTTGACCATTATAATAAACCTAAGAGCAAGTATCGCAATGATTATGATTATCAAATAAATGCTGATTTTAGACCCAATAGGAGTGAAATGGGGCTAAACATATTAAAAAAGATTCTAAACAACAGAAAGCTAAAAACGATCCTCTTTATAGGAGTTTCAATTTTGCTGATTACTATAATAGGCTTAATTGTGCTGCTATTTCCTTTACTTGTACAAATATTCAATTATATAAGTGAAAATGGGGTACAGGGTTTAGTGGAAGTTGTTACGGAGACTATTAATAAAATTTGGACAGGTACGAACTAATGATGATTCACGACAGATTATATTACAAAAAAGCAATGGTTTTAAATTGGGATTGCGCAATCACAAATTTTTATTCATTTAATCAAAACACAGGCTTAAAAGCCGTCGTTACAGTGATGCTTTTTCAAAGTTTGTTTATTGTGCTTGCGTATTTTTTTATCGTTTAAAAGGTTTCTTGAATATAAAGTTTACTGATTTTTAGTACTTTAAATTCAGAAAAAAAATATAATTTTGTTATCATTTAAAATTTAAATATGGTTGTAGACATTTACATATGGATTGGTTTTTTGGCGTTCGTTCTTATAATGCTGGCATTGGATTTAGGGGTATTTCACCGTAAATCACATGAAGTAAAAATTAAAGATGCGCTTATTTGGACCGCAATCTGGATTTTCATGGCGATGCTGTTTAATTACGGTATTTACGTTTTTATGGGCGAGGTAAAAGCGCTTGAGTTTTTAACCGGTTATGTTATTGAAAAATCATTGAGCGTGGACAATCTTTTTGTCTTTATCATGATTTTTACCTATTTCAATGTGAATCCAAAATACCAGCATAAAATTTTATTCTGGGGTATTTTGGGTGCCTTAATTATGAGGGCAATTTTCATATTTGCCGGGGTGGCCTTAATTACTAAATTCCATTGGATTATTTATATTTTTGGAGGATTCTTGGTGTTTACGGGAATAAAAATGCTTTTCCATAAAGATGAAATCATTGAGCCGGATAAAAATCCTTTGGTGCGTTTGTTCAAAAAATTTATGCCGGTGACCACAGAAGAAAAAGGAGACAAGTTTTTTGTGAAAATTGACGGCAAAACATTTGCCACGCCACTTTTTGTCGTGTTGCTTTTGGTTGAATTTACGGATTTAATTTTTGCCGTTGATTCAATTCCGGCAATCTTGGCCATTACCAATGATACCTTTATTATTTTCACGTCCAATGTTTTCGCTATTTTAGGGTTGCGGGCATTGTATTTTGCATTGGCGGGAATCACACAATATTTTCATTACCTTAAATATGGGTTGTCGGCAATACTTGTTTTTGTCGGTGTGAAAATGTTGGTTGTCGATTTTTATAAAGTCCCGATTGTTTATTCTCTATCAACAATTTTGGGCATACTTATCATATCGGTGGTGTTTTCCCTTCTTTTCCCTAAAAATGAACAAATAAACAGTTAAATAACTTTAAAATTTACTTATTATGAATTGTCCAAGTTGTAAAATTCCTTTAGTAATGTCTGAAAGACAGGGTATAGAAATAGATTATTGTCCGCAATGTCGTGGAATTTGGCTTGATCGCGGAGAGCTGGATAAACTGATTGAAAAATCAAATGCCGCTGAAAATCAGCAAGATTTCAGAGCTGGATCTCCGCAACAACAGCAACAGCAACCGCCATCTTCTTCTTATGATCAGCAAAGAGATCAGGCTTATTATAATAGGCACAAAAGAAAAAATTGGCTTAACGAATTGTTTGATTAAGGTTCATGGGACAGGGAAACCTGTCCCATTTTATTTTAGAATTTATCTACTTTTTACTTGAAATAAAGTTAAACACTTCACGAATGGTTTTCTTTCTGATTTTTCGTTGCAAATCCATATCAACAAGAATGAGGGTGTATTGAAATTTCACTTCCAGATAATCCATTTTCATTTCAACCACTTTTAAATTATAGGAATTTGGATCAATATATTCGCTGAAACTTTCAAGCGATAAAACGATCTCTTTTTCAAGTTGTTCAATGCTGTCAATATATTTAAGGGCTATTTGAAAATCAACGGTCATCAGTCTTACGTCCCTTTTCGTATAGTTAATTATTTCACTGTAATAAACTTTAGAATTCGGAATAATGACGATGTCATCATCATCATTAAGAATTTTAACCTTCAGCATGCCAATCTCAACAATCTTCCCTTTTTGATGATCAATTTTGACAAAATCATTTATTTCAAAAGTGTTTGAAAAACTTAAATAGACGCCGCTTAAAAAATCAACGATATATTCCTTTGTCAATATTGCAAAGGCAGCGGCAACAATGGTTAAAGAAGTGATTAACTCAGATGGGTTGATGCCAAAAATGCTTAAGAACATAATAAACAGGCCTGCGCCAAAAGTAAAATTAGCGATGTTCTCTATGCCAAAATGCACATTGTTTTTTTTGTTTAACGGTATCTTATTTTTTTTGGAATAGAAATATTTAGCGGTATTTGATAAAAAGTTAATAGCAATGTAAAAAATCACGAATGCCAGTATTGATTGCAATTGATAATAATCAGCTATTATTTTGGACGTTACGGCATTGAAAAATTTCAAATAAAGTACGCCAAATAATAAAACTGAATTGATGATAAATACCCAATATTTTTTCATTATTTTCATTTAATTATTTACGATTCCTGTTGATATAACAACACAAAATCAGGTCAATGATTCATTCAGCCGCTCATTATGGCTATGGTTGTTAGATGGTTTTAAAGATAGGTAAATATTAAATTCAATTTTAGGCATGATTGCTTTATTTAAGCTGTTTTATTAAAAACCAATAAAGGGATTTTTGCACTGAATGCATAAGATTCGGATTTGCTGCCATAAAATATTTTCTCGACAAAACTTCTGTGTTGTTTGGTGAACATAATTAACAGGGAAGGTTTCAGCAATGCCGCCGATTCATTAATTTTTGAAATCAAACTGTCGGTGCTGTCGCAATCTATTATGCGCAAATCAATACTGTCTTTTGGGTATTTTTTTAGAGTTTTCTCCATTGTGGATTTTTTGTACGATAATTTAGAAGAAAAATTAAAGTGCAGCAATTTAACCTTGGCGCCTAAGGGATTTGCAAAAGCTACTACTTTTTTCAATTCTTTATCAAGATCGTCCAGATCCGAAAAATATAGCAGGTTTTTAATGCTTTTTGTTCTGTAATTGTGAGGAACCGCTATAACAGGAACAGTTGAAAAATTGACCAGGCTGGAGGTGGTTGTTCCCAATATTTTTTTTAAATACCCTGCACCCCGTTTGCTTATGCAAATATAATCGAAGTTATTGTTTAAGGCATATTCCCGAATGGCGCTGTCCGCCATGATAGCTTCCTTAACAACACATTTAATGTTTTTAGGAACCAGTCCTTTATTTTTATAAATCGAATTTACATATTGGTCAAGTTTTTTTTGGTTCTTTGCCGCCTCGCTCTTTTTATAAGCCACGAAAGCAGTATCGCTCCAGGAAGTAGGTTTCATAAGATGATAAGAATAAAAAATCGTTAAAGCAACTGAGCTTTGTGTGGCCAACTGAATTGCGAAACGCAAACCTGCTTTTGCATTCTTGGAAAGATCTGTGGTAACAAGCACTTTTTTCATCGGATTATTTTTTTAGGTTGCTGTTAGGTCATAAAACTTCACGTATAATAGATGGTCATTTCGGCTGCAATAAGAAAATAATACTATTTTGCTGCCTTCTCCATAATCTGGCAATTATTTTTTTTATCACTTAAATATACAAAAAAAACGACAAATAAAATAATAACCCCATATTTATCAGCGCAATAAGAAAGCGCAATCCGCTTAATAAAAATAGTTTCTTTCTTAATTTCAGCAACGAATTGAATTGTTTACTTTTATAAAAAATAAATTTCCAGTAAAATGAACGAAAATCCTGACGAAAATGAAAAGGTCGATTTCAAAAAACATTGGAATGCGGCTTACCAGAAATCGCCCGTCACCAATTTGGGCTGGTATGAAGAAAATCCGACGCCATCCGTCGAACTGATAGAATCCTGCAACCTGCCAAAAGAGGCGCTCATTTTTAACGCAGGCGCCGGTGCCACCACATTAATTTCGGAATTGTTGGTGAAAGGCTATGGAAATATTGTGGTGAACGACATTTCATCAGTGGCCTTATCCGAATTAAAAAGCCAATTGCCCGCTCCTATGAATGCAACTGTTCAATTTGTGGTGGATGATTTAACGAATCCTTCCGAATTATTAAAAATAAAAAATGTCGATTTGTGGCATGACAGGGCGGTGTTGCATTTCTTTACGGAAGAAAAGCAACAAAAGGCATATTTTGACTTGCTGAAAGGTGCTTTAAAACCAAAAGGATTCGTAATTTTGGCAGAGTTTAATTTAGAAGGCGCAAAAAAATGCAGCGGACTGGACGTTTTTAATTACAATGAAGAAATGCTGCAGAAACGCTTGGGAACCGATTTTGTATTGTTGAAATCATTTAATTATACGTACACCCAGCCTTCAGGAAATATCAGAGAATATGTATATACGTTGTTTCAAAAAAAATTGTAAAGGTTAATGAGTGTAACCCATATCCCTTTTGCCGACACCGGTTATTTTTCAAAATTGATTTGTGATTATCTGGACAAAAAGCCCGAATTGTCCCAGTTTTACGAAAACTTTCCTGATCTTGAAGGTTTTAAAAATCAGATCAAGACAAAAAAAACAGCATTTTCGGCCGCGTCAAGAAATCTTTTGGCCGATGCGCTTCAAAATCAGTATAAAAATACGGCGGTTTCGGAAACCGTCAGTCAAAATATTGCATCATTGTCTGACGAAAATACATTTACGGTAACCACCGGACATCAATTGAATATTTTTACAGGACCCTTGTATTTTTTGTATAAAATTGTGACTGCCATTAATTTGGCTAAACGGTTAAAAGAGGAGTTTCCCCGGCAAAATTTTGTGCCGGTCTATTGGATGGCCACGGAAGACCACGATTTTGAGGAAATTCAGTATTTTAATATACAAGACACAAAAATTAGCTGGAACAGGGAAAGCAGCGGGGCAGTGGGCCGATTGAAAACAGAAGGATTTGAGGCTGTTTTTGAAGAATTTTCAGCGATTTTGGGTACTTCCAAAAACGCCGATGCATTGCGTGAACTTTTTAAAAACGCCTATTTAAATAACGAAAATCTGGCGGAAGCCACCCGCTATCTGGTAAATGAACTTTTTGGCGGCTACGGATTGGTCATTGTTGATGGGGATGATACCAAACTGAAAAAATCTTTGGCGCCTTTTGTAAAAGAAGAATTGTTACGGCATACTTCTTTTAACCAGGTTTCAGAAACGGATAAAAGGCTGGAATCCTTCGCTAAAATTCAGGTGAATCCAAGGGAAATTAACTTGTTTTATCTGAAGGATGCCATAAGGGAACGCATCATTTTTGATAACAAGCTGTTTAAAGTCAACAACACCAGCCTTGTTTTTTCTGAAAGCGACATCCTGCAGGAAGTTGAGTCGCATCCCGAAAGGTTCAGCCCAAATGTAATTTTACGTCCGCTTTACCAGGAAATCATCCTGCCAAACCTAGCCTATATCGGCGGAGGCGGGGAGTTGGCCTACTGGTTTCAGCTAAAAGATTTTTTTAATGCCGTAGCCATTCCTTTTCCGATTCTGATACTGCGGAACTCGGTATTGCTGGCCACCAAAAAACAGTTGCACAAGCTCGATAAATTGGGTATTTCGGTTCCTGAGATTTTCAGCAAACAGGAAAATTTAATTGCAAATGTTGTTACGAAACTTTCTGAAATCAACATCGATTTTTCGGAACAGAGAAATTACCTGAAACAGCAATTTGCCGATTTAAAAGTATTGGCGGCGAAAACCGACCGTACGTTTTTGGGAGCGGTGAATGCCCAGGAGAAAAAACAGCTGAACGGATTGGACAATTTGGAGAAACGCCTGTTAAAAGCGCAAAAACACAAACATTCTGAGGTGGTGGAACGCATTGTTGCGTTGCAAAATGCGTTGTTTCCTAACCAAAGTCTGCAGGAACGCAACCAGAATTTTTCAGCATTTTATGAAGCGATGGGAGATGATTTAATCCCAATGTTACTTAAAAACATAGATCCGCTGAAATTTGAGTTTGCTGTTATTGAATTTGAGTAGCGATTGGGTTAAAAGCCAGCATCTTGTCCTTAAACGTATACTGAATTTCTAACACAGGTTCGCTTTTTATTTTTACGGCTTCTTCTTCCGTCAATTCAAAATCTATTTCAGTGTAATAGGCAATCGTGTTTTTGATTTGATTGGATGCCACATCGGTATTGTCCGAGCTCAGAACTAAGGATTCCTTATCAAAAACAAAGGTCAGCGTACAGCCAGTCCGTTTTATTTTGGTCGAGAAATCGCCGATGATGATGGTTTTGATAAAAGGGAATCCGCCCAATTCCTCAACATCCAAATACACCGTGTTGCTGCTGTTTTCCCCGTATTTTGTGCCGCCTTTAAAATCAATTTCAGCAATAATTTCAGGAATACCAATCGTGCTTTTAGGTTTTAAAAGATTTAAGAAGGAAAATGCCATTTTTTAGATGTTTTAATTGTGATATGCCTGATTGTGCGCCAATTGTCCGCCGCAATTTGTGCAATTTGTTTGTGTTCCCGATCCGCCATAACAGCCTTTTTCACAGGTATAATGATAAATCCCCTTCGCATTTTGTGCTGGTGACGGTGCTGTCGCTGTATTGGCTGCCGGTGCCTGAATATTCGTAGGGACATTCAGAGGGCCGTTTTTCAATAAATCCTGTGCGTGAAAAGCGTCGTTGTGTAAGTACGGATTTTTACAAACCGGACAGGCACCTTGTACATCGCTACCGCTGTTTTCGCATTTATTCGCGCAAATATAATGTTTTACGGAAGCGGTCTGCGTGTTTTGCTGCAGTACTGGCTTCGGTTTTTCCTCTTTGCATGAGAATGAAATGGCCAAAACAAAAAACAAGATAATTTTTATAGTTTTCATAGGGATTGATATTTCTTTAATAATGACGATAATCGCAAATATAATAAAAATTATAGGAAGGCAAAATGCAAATGATTTTGGTTTAAGTGAATTTTCAACTTTCACAAAGAAAAAAAGACAATTTTGAATTTATTCAAAATTGTCTTTTTGTTTTTCATAGAAAACTGATCTTACAAATGGATCACTTCCCCGTAAGCATCGGCAACAGCTTCCATCACCGCTTCACTCATCGTCGGATGCGGATGGATGGTTTTAAGCACTTCGTGCCCTGTAGTTTCCAATTTCCTTCCCAAAACAGCCTCCGCAATCATATCGGTAACGCCGGCGCCAATCATATGGCAACCCAGCCATTCGCCATATTTTGCGTCGAAAATCACTTTCACGAATCCGTCCGGTGTTCCCGCGGCTTTCGCTTTTCCTGAGGCAGAAAAAGGGAATTTTCCAATTTTCAGTTCGTAGCCTTTTTCCAAAGCTTGCGCTTCGGTTAAGCCAACACTCGCAATTTCCGGAGTTGCATAAGTACAGCCAGGAATGTTACCATAATCGATGGCTTCGGTGTGTAAGCCCGCAATTTTTTCCACACAGGTAATGCCTTCTGCAGAAGCCACATGGGCCAGGGCAGGACCAGGAACAACATCCCCAATGGCATAATAGCCAGGAATATTGGTTTGGTAAAAATCATTTACAATGATTTTATCTCGGTCGGTTACAATTCCCACATCTTCCAGTCCGATATTTTCTATATTCGATTTGATGCCCACGGCTGAAAGCACGATGTCGGCCTCCAATATTTCTTCTCCTTTTTTTGTTTTAACCACTGCTTTAACACCATCTCCTGAAGTATCCACAGATTCCACTGAAGAGCTGGTCATCACTTTAACGCCCGATTTTTTAAAGGAGCGTTCAAATTGTTTGGAAACGTCTATATCTTCCAAAGGCACCAGATTTGGTAAAAATTCCACAATGGTCACTTCCGTTCCCATCGCGTTATAAAAATGGGCAAACTCAACACCGATAGCGCCTGAACCTACCACAATCATTTTTTTAGGTTGTGACGGCAAGGTCATCGCTTCCCTGTAACCAATCACTTTCTTTCCGTCCTGCGGCAAGTTTGGCAATTCACGCGAACGTGCGCCTGTGGCAATAATAATATGATCCCCACTGTATTCGGTCACTTTTCCTTCCGCATCGGTCACGTCCATTTTTTTGCCGGTTTTAAGTTTTCCAAAACCGTCAATGACGTCAATTTTATTTTTTTTCATCAAAAACTGAACGCCTTTACTCATCCCGTCCGCCACATTTCTGCTGCGTTTGATCACGGCGCCAAAATCTTTGTCGATGGCCTCGGCTTTTAAGCCGTATTCATCCACATGTTTTAAATAGTCATAAACCTGTGCGCTTTTTAACAAGGCTTTGGTTGGAATACAACCCCAGTTTAAACAAATGCCGCCTAAATTTTCTCTTTCTACAATAGCCACTTTAAAACCAAGTTGTGATGCCCTGATGGCAGTAACGTAGCCTCCCGGACCACTTCCTAAAATAATAATGTCGTATTTCATGTTTTATTTGTTTAATCGTTTAACTGTTTAGTAAAACTTTTAATATTTAATATTTAACTTTTAACTTTTCAAAGCCCAACGGTCTATTCCCAAAGGTAGCTACATCCTCTCAGGAACTTCAATCCCCAATAATTTAAAAGCAGCTTTGATGATTTCGCCCACTTTTGCGGATAGCTGTGTTCTCAGTATTTTTTCGTTTTCATTTTCGCTTCCTAAAATTGGCAGACTCTGGTACAATGAATTGTATTCTTTTACCAAATCGTAGGTATAATTTGCGAGGTGGGCTGGATTGTGATTTTTAGCTGCATTTTGAATTATTTCAGGGAACTGCTGAATTTGTTTGATCAATTCACGTTCCTTTTCGTGCAAGTCAATTTCCGATATTGCTTTTGAAAAATCAAAATCGGCTTTTCTGATGATGGATTGAATCCGTGCATAGGTGTATTGGATAAACGGACCTGTGTTTCCGTTAAAATCAACCGATTCTTCCGGATCAAACAGGATACGTTTTTTTGGATCGACCTTTAAAATATAGTATTTC
>CAMDPE010000117.1 GCA_945903795.1 Lutibacter flavus
ATTGCTTGTTTTTTTGTAGTTGGTTTGTTCTGAGTTATTTTTGTTGAAATTCGGCATTCTAATATCGTGTTCATTGGCGCTTTTGTGGCATAAAACACAATCTTGAAAATTCCTTATTCCCTCTTCCAAATGCTCTGATCTAATATTTGCTTCTGAATGCTCGTGACAGCCATAACAAGTATATTTTTTAAAATCATTTCCAACGTGGCAAGTACTGCATTTATTGGGACTATGATCTTTATCAAGCATAAAAAACGAGGAATGGTTAAAGGTTGACGGCAACCATTTTTTGGTGGTGTGGCATTCATTACAATTGGTTTTTACCGATTGGTGAAATGAATCTTTTGGTGATTGATGACAAGAAGTGCAATTATTTTTATTGAGACCAACAATCAGTTCATGATTAAAAGTGGCAGAAGATTTCCAATCACCGGTGTTATGGCAACTTTTACAATCGGTTGATAGTTGTTTGTGTAATTCATTATCAGGTGTCTGGTGACAACTGACACAATTATTAAGCACTGGTTTTGTGATTAGAGAATGTTCAAACTTGCCCAAAGACAATTTTGGGTTTATTCCTTTATGATCTGTATGACAAGCAATACAATCCTGATTTGTGAAACTTTCATGAAACAACACCTTTTTTTTATTGGTGACAGAATCCGCAGAAAATAATGTGTCTTTTCCAATATCGGCCAATTTGTGGCAAGAAATACATTTATCGTTAGAAATTCCGCTGAAAGGCTGGTGACAAGAAAGGCAATTATTAGCCAAATTTTGGTGTCCTTGAGACAATTCTCCCGGATTAATCATCTTATGTGGAAATAAATAAACAATTGCAATACTTCCAATTATTGTCAATAAGAATAGCAACTTTTTCATGAGCTAAAAATAACGATGGTTACTATATGAATTAAGGAAAAAAGCAATAATAAAAAGGTGATTGGCAAATGCGCCACACGCCATTTCTTCATTAAATCGACCGTAATGGAATCCATAAAAAGTTTTTTGTCGGCTTCCTCCTTATCCATACCAGCAACAATCAACAATTGTTTTTTTTGTTTCAAATTTTCATTTGATTTTTTCAATAAAAATTTTCCAACCAAACCGCTTGCAACGGTTATCAACAACATTAAAACGGCGAGCCAAGGTAAAATAGCGTTAAAATGAATCCCGGCGTGTACTAAAAGTATAATTGTACCAATCCAAGAAAGATATTCGTGCAGATTCAATAGTTTTTTTGGAGATCCAGATTTTAGTATTTTTCTTTTTTTTAAAGAATATAGAAAAGACAAAAGAATTAGAAAAGTTCCTGCAAAACCAAGGTAACTGCCATTTAAAACCAGCTGAAACCTATGAAGAAAATAATCTATTACAATGGTCAACAAAATCATTAAGGCATACCATTGCAAGAATGGAAAGGCATACTTATTTAATATAGATTTATTCATTGTCTTTTCAATTTTATTAACATTTTTTAATCATCGTCACCGTCTTCATTCCTTGATCTTTCATTTTTATACTCGTTATTTTCTTTTGAATTAATTGGCTGTAAACCAAAAGCCAAATAGAAAAAAATAAAAGGAATGACAAACCATAAAAAGGAAAATGCCTTTTGAAAAATATTTAATTTGGCATTTCCTGCTTCCACATTTTTATAACCATCAAAAATTGAGGTTAATGTCCCAGTTTTCCAGTGAAAAACAGCATCTGATAGCACACCCAGCAAATGCATAATTACCAAACCAAGAAATACATTTGCCAATACTTCATGCGTATCTTTAAGTAATTCAGTATTCCCAATCGTATTTAAAATGTTATTTCCATCAACCGTTAATAAAAACCCGGAAATACCGCAAAGTAAACCAATCAATAAAATAGTGAGCATTACCAAAGCCGCGACAGGATTGTGGCCTACATATAAATCTTTTGAAAAATAGTTTTTTATAAATGCTTTTTGATGATTTATCCCGATGGGGAAATCCTTGAAATGTGAATATTTTGGCCCAATAAGTCCGAATAATAATCTGAAAAGAATAAGAACACTTACAAAAGCGCCAAAAGCAAAATGAAAATTAATAATTTCTTCAAAATCACCTAAAATATAGGTAGTTGTGAAGCCTAAGGCAAGTAACCAGTGAAAAATTCTGGTAGGTAATGTCCAAATAAGTGTTTTCATGATATTTATTCTAAAGGCAATATTTTTTAATAATAAAATAAGTCCCAGATTAAACCAGGACTTATTCAAACAAACAAACAAACTTCTCTATTTAACTAAGTGAAGTTAATTTTAAGAATTTCTCTGCACTGGTCATAGAAATTCCACATCTTTTTGGGGTTGTGGTTTGATAGGTGTTTCCACAAGTTGGGCAAATGTAATACACTGTTGGCAAGGACTTTACATTGTTATTTTCCAACGCTGCCAATGCACCTTTATACATTTCAAGGTGTTTCAACTCTGTTCTGTACGCATAGTTTAAGCTGATACCGGCAAGTTTGTTGTCAGCAGTTTTTGCGGTAACCATAAATTCAGGATACATTTTGTTAGATTCATAACTTTCTCCTTCAATGGCATCTTTCAAATTTTCTTTGGTTGATTTAACGGTAAACTCTTGCACAATTTCAGGAACTGTTTGTCCGGCTTCTTCCAAAACTACTTTATGATTTTCTGCGTGAATGTTTTCTGCCACTGACGCTGCATGAAACAACATTGCAATTTCGAAAGACCCTTCCTCTTCAGCCTTTTTGCTATATGCTGCATATTTAGCGCTTGCTGTTGTTTCTCCTTTAAAAGCCGCTTGAAGGTTTACAATAGTTGCAGTTGCTGCATCTTCCTTAGATATGGCTACTGGTTCTGTGGTTGTTGTTGGTATTTCAATTTTTTCGGCAGTTTTACCTGTACAAGATTGAAATAAAGCTCCAGAAATTGAAGCTGCGAACATTAAAATAATTACTGATTTTTTCATTTTAATAAAATTTATTTGATTTTAGATTTATTTGATTTAAAATTTAATAATGTAAATTACACTTGGCTTTATTCGGATAATCTTAGCGCAATCTTAAAATATGCTTAATAATAATAATATTTTTTAAATTGAATTTATGTTATTTATTAAAATCAGGCAACGCCAACTCAACACCTGCTCCGTGGCTAAAAACCAATTGTCCGCCTAAATAGCCCGTTCTGGCAACTGCCACTACCAATAAAGTATACAACAAAATACCAGCCCACTTTGCCATAACATTTTGAACCTTAAAAAAGTTGATTAGCACGTTATAAAGTGCTGTGATAATGGATAGCCAAATGGTAATTAAGGCAGCTTGCTCGTGCAATTCCATAGGTATTTTTAAGGGACCTTCTTCTATGCCTTCACCAGCATAACTACCGGTAACGTAGGCTGCGATAGCGCCTAAAGATCCAAGCAGCAACAAATAAAATGCTACATTTTTAAAAAAATCTTTTTTTAAAAAAATGGCAATGAGTTCTGAAAGAAATCCAACCACTAACAAAGCAATTGGAAAATGAATGAGCATTGCGTGAAGATGTGTTGCTGAAATCATGATATTTGAATTTTATGATGACAAATATCGATTCCTTGATAACGAAGAATCCTAAGGAATTTCTTAAAATTGGCTTAAGATTCAGTAATTTAAGTGTGAGATTGATTGTTATTTGGATTACTTCATCAATTTTAAAACCGTGTCAATATTTTCTTTGGATCCTAATGTTGTTCCATCGCTCATGGTGGTGGCAACACCGCATGCTACTCCCCATTTCAATATTTTTTCTGGCGGAAAATTGTTTTGGATGCCATAAATCAATCCAGCTACCATACTGTCACCGGCGCCAATGGTGCTTTTAACTTTAATAGAAGGTGTGGATTTGTAAAAAACGCCTTCGTTGCAAGCTAAAAAAGCGCCTCTGGCTCCCAAAGAAACAACCACATATTGCGCTTTTTTATTATTTACCAATTCTATCGCAATCGCTTCTTGTTCAGCTGTATATAAGAATTCTTTTCCGGCAAGCTGCGCCAATTCCCTTTGATTTGGTTTGATCAGAAATACATTTTCTTTTAAAGCTTCTTTTAAGGCTGAACCAGAAGTATCTATCACTATTTTTACGTTTTTATCAGCAAATAATTTTATCAATTGGGCATAATAATCGGCTGGCATATTTTCTGCCAAACTTCCGCTAAGCACCAATATATCTTTTGAATCCACTTTTTTTAATAATAAATTCTTTATCGCTTTAAGTTCCGTTTCGCTCAATTCGTTGCCTGGCATTCCAAAACGATATTGCAAGTCGCTTTGAGTGTCAACTACCGACAGATTTTCTCTTGTCCAATCTTTTATGTTTAAAATTTCCGGTTGAATGGTTTCTTTTATCAGCAATTCCGTTAAGTGTTTTCCCGTATCGCCTCCGGAAGGAACTATACAAGTGGATTCAGTTCCCAATCTTTTTAACATTCTGGAAATATTAATACCGCCGCCACCTGGTTGATAATGAATGGAATGGCATTTTAATTTTTGGGTGGGAATTAAACCATCCACTTTGGCACTCTTGTCCAAAGCCGGATTTACAGTTAAAGTAATTATTTTCATATTCCGATTTTATGTAGGATTCTATTCATTTCAGCCAAAAATACAAATTCTTTATTTATTCAAAATAATGTCCGTTTTGCGAACCAATTCCTTAAACCGATGTTCTTTATGCAGTTCATGGAAATTTGGACGTTGCAACATCATAGGCAATTCATCTTCGTGAATTTCATACGCTTTTTCAAGCCAGTCTAAAGCTTCCTCTTTTTCATTAAGAAACATATGTACTTGCGCCAATACTGTAGGATTTGAAGTGTATGAAAGTGATTTACTTTTGGCTTTGGACAACCAAAGTCTAAAAGATTGTTCCGCATTGCCGGCAAAAGTGAAATTTATGGCTGTAGAATCGTTGCCCATAATTTCCTGAAGCATTTTCCAAGAATTAATGGCTTCTTCTTTTTGCCCTAAAAAATATTGAACATAACCCAAACCTTCCCAGGCAAATCCGTAATTTGGGAAAAGCTCCAATACTTTTTTGTACTGCGCTATAGCTTTTTCATAATTGTGTGCCAAATAATAACGTTCAGCGACCATACTTCCAATCATAGGATTTAATGGATCTAACTTTTCAGCAAATAAAGCTTCACCAATAGCCTTATTTAATTCATTGGTAACTAAATAGTAGTTAGAAAGTAACATATGGCCGTTGGCGTTGTTTGGGTCAAATTTTAGTCCTTTTTCAGCCAAATTTTTCATTTCATCCCAATTCCAATCACATTTTCCTGCTATTTTCCCTTTGATAATGTAAGCAGCGCCTAAAGAGTTGTCCAATACTAAGGCCTGTTCAATAGCCATGCGGGCATTTTTTGAATGATTTTCTTTCTCATCGTGATTGCTGTAGAATTTATTTAGTGATATATAAGATTCTGCAAGGGTTGCATAGGCTGGCGCATAACTGGAGTCAAGTTTTATGGATTCGTTTAAATATTTGATGGCACTGTTTACAGATTTATAGGTTTCTAAATTCATTAAATAGCGGCCTCTTAGGTAAAGTTCATACGCTTTTGCATTGACTTTATATTTATGGGTTTTCAATTGATTTGGCTGAACAACAGCGGTAATTTCATCAGCAATTTCAGTGGAAACCCTGTCAACCAATTGCAAAATATCTTCAAATTTTTCCTTGTAACTGCGCGACCATATGTGATTTTCTCTTGGGAAAGATTTTATTAGCTGAACCATAATACGCACACTGTCAGCATCCGACAATATGGAACCTTCCAGTAAATAATCTACTTCAAGTTCTTTTGCTATATCGGACAGCAGTTTACTTTCATCTTTGTAAGTCATTGCAGAAGTTCTGGAAATTACCCTCACTGAATCCTTTTTTGACAACGCCACATTAATGGCATCCGTAATTCCTTCAGCCAAATAATCCTGATTGTTATCTTTGGAAAGATTTAAAAATGGCAACACCACAATAGATTTCTCCCTATTTTCAATGGTATTTTCATTTTTTTCTGAATTTTTTTTCTTATTTATTGAAGACCCAGATTGATTGTACAATAAAAAAGCCACAACAATTAATAAAGAAACAATAATAACCATATTGAGCCGATTCTGTGTGCGTGGCGGCGTGTGCCTTTTTTTTGCGCTATCCTCCGTTTTCTTAATTCCTTCCGGCGTAATATCGTAAATCCAGGCAAAAACCAACCAAAACGGAAAAGCAATACAAATAACAAATACAATGAGTTTGAAAATGTAAGTTGGCGCATCAAAACCGCTAAGAACTATTGAAGAAACCTGAATAACTACCCAAGCCATAATTACATAAGCAATGGCGGCCTTAAAAACATTGCGTCGCTTGAGTTCTTCTATGTACTTTTTGAATCTCATTTTTCTGCCCCATCTTTTTCATTTTTCTACTATGATGTTCTAAAAAACTGTTCAAAATTATTGCAAATAGCTTATTTGCATTTATTTAACTTTCCATTTATTACTATTTTATGTCGAATATGGATTTATCTTAACGTACAAAGATACTTTCTGAAACTGAAAAATAAAATGATTTATATCAAAAAACAAGATGAGAGTTCTCATTTTTGATGCTTAAATTGCTAAATATTAATAATTTTTTGGAAAATTATCGGCTTTTTTTCGTCGGATTTTCTGAAGTTGAAGCACTATCAGTTTTATGTTTCAAAACATAGTTTGCCATCATTTTTTCAATCAGTTCGTCTTTGGTCAAATGATGGAAAACAGTTTTAATCTTTTCTTTTAATGTGGCCGGAATTTCATGGTCAGGTTTGGTTTTAAAAAGCTGTTTTGCCCATAAAATCATGTTATTTTCTTCAATGCTCTGCGAATTAGGTTTTTTGAATTCCTTGAAATCGATGCCCAATTCCTCCTGAAATTCTTTCAATTTTTCAATTTCTTCCTCCTGAATAACTGTTAAAGAATAGCCTTTTGCTCCTGCCCTGGCGGTTCTTCCGCTTCTGTGAACATACAATTCGGCTACATCTGGCAAATGGTAATTCACCACATAAGAAATTTCTTTTACGTCAATTCCTCTTGCAGCCAAGTCTGTTGCCACCAAAATATGGATAAAACCTTCACGGAATTGCCCCATAATTCGGTCGCGAATAGGTTGTGACAAACTTCCGTGCAAAGCCCCTGAAGAAAACCGGTTGATCGCCAAATTTTTTGCCAATTTATTAACGGCAGCCTTGGTTTTACAAAAAATAATACCGCGCTCGCCTTCTTTGGAAGTCAAAAAATGCATCAGAACCTCTAATTTTTCAATAGGTTCAACCACCACATATTCGTGGTCAATAGCCTGATTTCCGACAGTTTCCATGTCGGCACTCACCATTACCACGTGCTTGGACATATAGTTCTGCACCAATTGTTTGATTGTTCCCGGCAAGGTTGCTGAGAATAAAAAAGTCCGTTTCTTTTTTGGCAATTCGGCGGCAATTTCATCCAGACCTTCTTTAAGGGAAGTCACCATTTCATCCGCTTCATCAAGCACCAAATAATTGGCTTGTTTAATGTCAATAGCCTTGCGTTTTATTAAATCAATTAAACGTCCGGGTGTTGCAATCACGATATGCGTGGGATTCGACAAGCGTTCAATTTGTGGTTTTATTGGAATTCCACCGCAAACTTCTGCAATGGAGATTTCTGGCAAATAGGTGGCAAATGCTGTCATATTGCTAAAAATCTGATGCCCCAATTCTCTGGTTGGCACCAATATTACTGCTTGAATATGTTGCTTTTCCAAATCTATCAATTGCAATAAAGGCAATCCGAAGGCTGCTGTTTTTCCGGTTCCAGTTTTTGCCAAACCAACAAAATCATCGGTTTTTGTCAGTAAAACAGGAATTGTTTTCTGCTGAATTTCTGTTGGTTCAGAAATGTTTAAATCGGATAAACTTTTGAGTATAGATTCGGAAATTCCTAAATCGGAGAATTGTTTGGACATATTGTAAATTTGTGTAAAGGTAAATTGAAATGCT
The DNA here is from genome assembly GCA_945903795.1 of Lutibacter flavus. Classification (GTDB taxonomy): domain Bacteria; phylum Bacteroidota; class Bacteroidia; order Flavobacteriales; family Flavobacteriaceae; genus Lutibacter; species Lutibacter flavus_A. Next base: position 8,058 of record CAMDPE010000117.1, read on the forward strand.
GTTTTATTTCAAATAAAAATTAATCAAAATTAAACCGATTATTCAATCGCTATTCTTACTTTTTTATTTTTCAATTTACTGTTATTCAGTGTTTTAATTAGTTCGTTTGCTTTTATCGAGGAAACTGCCACAAAAGCACAATCTTGTTTTAGCTCTATAATTCCCAGTTCATCATTGCTAAGTTTTCCTTGTTTCAGAAACAATCCGGCAATATCGCCTTTTGAAATCTTGTCTTTTCTTCCGCCTGAAATATACAAGGTTTCCCAATTGGAAGATTTTGGTGTTGGTTTATTTTTCAAAATTTCTATTTCGGTATCTGACGTAAATTCTGATCTTTTCTCTTTTTCCCACTGAATCACATACGCGGTTCCTTTCTCGTTCATACGTGCTGTTCTTCCGTTTCTGTGTGTGAATTCATCCAATTTTAAAGGCAGTTGATAATGAATAATGTACTTTATTTCGGGAATATCCAATCCTCTGGCAGCCAAATCTGTAGCCACAATCACCTGATGTGTTCCATTACGGAATTTTATTAAGGTTTTTTCCCGGTCTTTTTGTTCCATTCCGCCATAAAAACAGCCGTGTTCTATGTTGTTTTTATTCAAAAAATCGCTTACCATTTCAATCGTATCTCTAAAATTACAGAAAACAATAGCGGGCGCATTTTCAATATGGCAAAGCACTTTTACCAAGGTATCCAATTTATCTTTAGTGGGAGAAATAACGGTTTTTATTTTTAAAAGTGGCGTTTCTTCCCCAACTTCTTTCAAGTAATTGATGGTGGCCGGATTGCTTAAACCAACAAATTTAGGGATTTTTAAACTTTGAGTAGCCGAGGTTAATATGCGTTTATTCACCTTGGTCAATGCCGAAATGATTTCTTTCATTTCTTCTTCAAACCCAACTTCCAGCGATTTGTCAAATTCATCAAGCACCAAGGTTTTAATATGTTGGGTTGAAAAAGTGCCTCTTCTCAAATGATCTGCAATTCTTCCAGGCGTGCCAATTAAAATGGCCGGCAAATGGTTCAGCTCAATTTTATCTTTCGAAAATGGACGTCCGCCATACACCGCATTGGCTTTAAAACCCGTCCCCATTTCTCGTGTAACTTGCTCAATTTGAATAGACAATTCTCTGGAAGGCACCAAAATTAAAGTCTGGACTTCCCCACAATCAGCATCCAATGCTGTAATAATCGGCAGTAAAAATGCCAAAGTTTTTCCGGTCCCTGTTGGTGACAGTAAAATAATATTGTTGTTGGTATTGATTGCAATTTCTGCTTCTTGCTGCATTTCATTGAGCTTTTCAATACTCAATTTGTCCAAAATATCTTGTTGATCTTTAATTATGTTTGCCATGGTG
>CAMDPE010000118.1 GCA_945903795.1 Lutibacter flavus
ATTTAATTTATCAATTTGAAAAATATCACCATAGCCATAGACGGATTTTCCTCCACAGGAAAAAGCACAATCGCCAAAGAATTGGCAACTAAATTAAAATATGTTTACGTTGATTCTGGCGCCATGTACCGGGCTGTTACCTTATATGCAATGCAGCACAACCTGATTTCTGAAGAATTTTTTCTTAAGGAAAGGTTAATCGATGCGTTAAACAATATTAAATTGGCATTTAAGTTTAATCCGGATTTAGGTTTTGGGGAGATCTATTTAAATGAGGTGAATGTTGAAACCGAAATTCGCAATATGAAAGTTTCTAGATTGGTAAGCAAGGTTGCAGAAATTCCCGAGGTGCGCAAAAAATTAGTGGAGCAGCAACAACAGATGGGAATAAATAAAAGCGTGGTGATGGATGGCAGAGATATTGGAACAGTTGTTTTTCCGGATGCAGAATTGAAAATATTTATGACAGCTTCCGCCGAAAAACGCGCCAAAAGGAGATTTGATGAATTTTTGGATCGCGGAGAGCAGGTTACATTCGCTGAAACCTTAAAAAATGTGGAATACCGCGACCATATTGATACAACACGAAAGGATTCCCCATTGGTGAAGGCAAAAGATGCCATTGAAATTGACAATTCAACCTTGACAAGAAAAGAACAATTTGAAAAAGTTTATAAATGTGCCTTGGAAATTATTGGAAGCGACTAACTAAGGAATATTTAAATATTTATGTGTTTGCAAGGATACTTTCCATTTGGGATTTTTCATGACATAATCCACAATTAACGGCATCATTTTTTCTCGGTTACTCCACTCAGGCTGTAAAAATAATTCACAATTTTCGTCAACTTTAGCAGCTTGTTCTTCCGCAAATTTGAAATCATTTTTATTAAAAACAATGACTTTCAATTCGTGGCATTTCGAATAAATTTCAGCAAGAGGCAATTTTGTTTTTTTTGGAGAAAGACAAATCCAATCCCAAGTGCCGCTCAATTTATAAGCGCCTGAAGTTTCTATATGCGTTTTAATGTTGTTGGCTTGCAATGCATTGGTTATATAATCCAATTCCCACATTAACGGTTCTCCACCTGTAATCACAACAGTATTTGCAAATTTTAAAACATTTGCCACAATGCTGTCAGCACTAGTTGGCGGATGCAGTTTAGCATTCCAGCTTTCTTTCACGTCGCACCAATGACAACCAACATCACAACCGCCAATTCTAATAAAATAAGCCGCTTTTCCCGTATGAAAACCTTCGCCCTGAATGGTGTAAAATTCTTCCATCAATGGGAGCATTTCGCCCTTGGCCAATAATTCTTTTGTACTTGCATTTACCATGCTGCAAATATAAGATTTAGGAACGGGAATAAATATTTGCAACTTAATTTCTTTTCAAATTTTTGGTTTCAGTTTATTTCTTATTTTTATGAAAAATATTTAAAAATGACTAGGGAAGAAATTTTTTTCAATCATATCACAGAAGGATATCAAACCAAAGGCGATTATTTCACTTTGGGTTCGGCAATGTTAGATGGGAAAACCATTAAAGACGCTTTTGTGAAGGTTCCCTTAAAAACACTGAACCGACACGGATTGATATCTGGCGCAACTGGAACGGGGAAAACAAAATCTTTGCAGGTAATGGCCGAAAACCTTTCTGAAAAAGGGATTCCCGTGCTGTTGATGGATGTGAAAGGTGATTTAAGCGGATTGGCGCAGCCGAGTGCCGGACATCCAAAAATTGATGAACGACACGCCGAGATTGGTTTGCCTTATGAACCGAAAAAATTCCCTGTTGAAATACTTACTTTGTCCGGACAAGACGGCGTTCGGCTGCGGGCTACAGTTTCAGAATTTGGGCCGGTGCTGCTTTCCAGAATATTGGAGTTGCCTGAAGCGCAAAGCGGTATTGTTTCAATCATTTTTAAATATTGTGACGATCACAAATTTCCTTTATTGGATTTAAAAGACTTCAAAAAAATACTGCAATATGCCACTGCCGAAGGTAAAGAGGAAATTCAAAAGGAATATGGCTTAATTTCTACCGCAAGTACCGGAGCAATTTTACGCAAAATTGTTGAAATTGAACAACAGGGCGGAAATTTATTTTTTGGCGAACGCTCTTTTGATGTTCAGGATTTGGTGAGAATTGATGAAAACGGCAGAGGAATTATTTCCATTTTACGTTTAACGGATATTCAGGACAAGCCGAAACTATTCTCCACATTTATGCTGCAATTATTGGCGGAAGTGTATGCAACTTTTCCTGAACAGGGCGACAGCGGCCAGCCGGAATTGGTGATTTTTATTGATGAAGCGCATTTAATTTTTAATGAAGCCTCAAAAGCATTGCTTTCCCAAATTGAAAGCATTGTGAAACTGATTCGTTCAAAAGGCATCGGATTGTTTTTTGTGACCCAAAATCCGAATGATGTTCCTGAAGAAGTTTTGGGACAATTGGGATTAAAAATCCAACATGCGCTTCGCGCATTTACGGCCAAAGACCGAAAAGCCATCAAATTGGCCGCAGAAAATTATCCCGACTCGGAGTATTACGATGTTGATGAAGTGTTAACACAAATGGGAATCGGCGAAGCTTTTGTTTCCGTTTTAAACGAAAAAGGAATTCCAACACCGCTGGCCTGCACCATGATGCGCGCACCAATGAGCAGAATGGACATATTGACCGACGATGAATTGAAGCAATTGATTGGGAACTCACGTATTTACCATAAATACAACGACGTTATTGATAGGGAAAGCGCCTACGAAATTTTATCAGAAAAAATTGAAAAGATTGTCGAAAAGGAGGAGTCTGAACGCCGACAAGCCGAGGATGATAAAGAGGAAAAAACATCAAGAGGAAGAACAAGTACGCGCATGAATCCAGTTTTAAAAGTGGTGACCAGCGCAAGTTTTATAAGAGGTGTTTTGGGAATTTTAAAAAGAGTGATGTAAAAATGTTACTCACTAAAATTTATGCGCGTTAGTGATTACTTCACCTTTTTATTATTTTGAATTGGTGTTCAGTGAACCATGTTTGCAGCGGAAATACTTTTTTGAGGTTTTTACCGAAAAAAAGATTGAAGCGAAAAGCACGACCCGCAAGGGAACGCCCAAAACAGAAGGCTCATTAATTTTAAGTTTTAATTTAGCCAAAAAATAAATATTCCGTTTGCAGTTTTACCATTAAAAACCATAATACCCTGTTTATGTCCTTTTTCAAAAAAATTATTTATTTGTTGCTGGTTTCCATTTTAACCATTCAATGTGCTAAAAAGGACCAGTTTTTAATTGAAAAAGGCAAAGTTGGGCCGCTAACCAAAGAAACCCAAATTAAGGATTTAGCTGCCATTTTCTCCAAAGATTCCATTGTTGCCAACTTGTACGCGGATAAAGAAATTGACAAAAGATTGTTTACGGTTGAAAATGATGTGTACCTTATTTACGCAAAAAAGGGAAAATTATTGTTGGAAATTGTGCCCACAAACCTTAACGATAAGTTGTCGGGGATTAAAAGTATCCAAATATTTGACCATAGTTACAAAACGTCGAAAGGCATTTCCCTGCAATCTACGTTCAAAGATATAAAGGCGCATTACAAAGTAAATAAGGTTGAAACCACCTTAACATCGGCCACGCTTTTTATTGACGAATTGAACGCCACCATTTCTATCGATAAAAAAGATTTGGGTATGAACAGTTTTAGCCGTGAAGAAGTGGCTTTAGATAAAATTCCTGATGCAGCAAAAATTAAATATTTTACCATCTGGTTTAATTAAATTTCGTTTAATTATTTTTGGCCTGCCCTTATTTTGTTGGGCGTTCCCGCCGAAAAGGCGGTCGGGCCTACCGCTGCAAGTCCTCGCCGCGCCCAAAAGCGCAACTGCGGGCTTTTCGCTTCAATCCCTAACGCAACTTGAAATACGATTTACGATTTCGAAAATGTTGAATAAATTGTTAACCAAAACAAAATTGCGCACTTTGCGTTTTTTCTTTGCGTTTAAAAGAGAAATTTTTTACAACCTAAAACTTCGGTCCCGATAGCTATCGGGATCGGTCTTCCAACTTTATAAATCTCAATCCAAATAATAGGCATTGTTCGGCTTTGCAACCGTGCAATTCCAATTTAAAACCGTTTTAATTTTTGTTTTAAATGCCTGACTTTGGTGAGGCTCTCCATGATTGATGAGAGTTAGTGTTGGCGGTTCCTTAAAATGTTTAAGCCAATCCAACAGTTCACTTTGATCCGCATGCCCAGAAAATTCATTAATCTTAAAAATTTCGGCATTCACTTTATGGTATTCTCCAAAAAACTTGATTTCATCATCGCCGGCAAGCAAAGCCCTTCCACGGGTTCCTTCCGCCTGATAACCCACAATTAACACGCTGTTTTTCTCATCCGAAATTAACTTGTCCAAATAATGTAATACCCTTCCGCCTGTAATCATACCGCTTCCGGCCAGTACTATTTTAGGATCATTATTATTGACAATCATTTTAGATGCATTCATTTCAGTAATCAAATGGACGGTTGACAACATACTTTTAATATCGGCATCCGATAATTTATGATGGTCTCTGTATTTAAAATAAACTTCCGTAGCGTTTACGCCCATCGGGCTGTCAAGAAAAATAGGAATATTTGGCAATTTATGATCTCGTTTTAACAGGCTTAACAAATAAATAATTTCTTGGGCCCTTTCAACCGAAAATGTAGGGATTACTAAAATGCCGGCTTTGTTGTAGGTAATGTTTATATATTTCAGTAACAACTCGGGAACTGAAAAATCCGTATGGTTTCTGTTTCCGTAAGTAGATTCAACAACCAGATAATCGGCTTTTTCAATGTATTCAAAAGGATGTAAAAGAAGCGGTTCTTTTCTGCCGATATCACCCGAGAAAATAATGACTTTTCCGTCAACGTCCAAAACCACAAACGCGCTTCCTAAAATATGGCCGCTGTTCACAAATTTGAATTTTATATGGTCGTCAATCACATTCCAGGTATTCAAATCAAAAGTTACAAAGTGGGTCATCGTAAGTTTGGCATCATCAACTTCATACAAAGGTTTTGCGGGATTGTGCTTGGTATAATGGTGTTCATTGGCTCTTCGGGCATCTTCTTCCTGTATTTTAGCACTGTCCAGTAAAATGATTTCCGTTAAATCTTTGGTGGGTTTGGTGCAATAAATCTTCCCCGAATACCCATTTTTAACCAAAATGGGAAGATAGCCTGTGTGGTCTAAATGCGCATGGGTCAAAATTACCAAATCCAATTCCTTAAATTCCGGCGGTACGTTTTCCCAGTTTTTTACGCGCAATTCTTTCAATCCCTGAAACAAGCCACAATCAATCATTATTTTTTTATAATTAACTTCCAATAAAATTTTGGAACCGGTTACGGTTCCTGCGCCACCAAAAAATGTAAGTTTCATAATAAGTGGATTTAGGATTACTGCATTAAAATTAGTCTTCAAATTTTAATCACAAAATGATATGCATCAGTTGTCCAAACGCCAGCCAAAATTAAACTTGAAGCAAAAAACTGCCATTTATCAGCATTTTTTTGCCAGCTATTAAATAATTTTTGTATAATTGTAAAGTTTAATTTTATTTAATGAGTGCCCAACCCAATAAATGCCAAAACAGCGCGTTTATAATTTGAAATTTATGAATATTATTTTCACGATTTTCATCTAATAAAATAAAAGAATAAAGCCAAGAATGAAGAAATCCTATATAATTTTTACTTTGTTATTTTTGTCAATATTTTTTTTATTTGTGTCAAATAATTCTTTCCAAGCTAAACAATATGGTCATTTTAGCAATTTTGGAGACTTAACTACTTCCAATGAAGTAAATTCAAATTTCAACAGGCAGATTGAAATGGAAGATTTAATTTTAAAAACAACTTACAAGATTCCTTTAGAAAAAATCCATAATTATACAAGTCAGTTAAGTCAAAAGTATGGGTTTAACGGCAGTATTTTAGTTGCAAAAAGCGGAAAAATATTGTTTGAAGAGCATATTGGGCGTAAAGATCTACGTTTAAAGGAACCTATTGACAGCACAAGCACCTACCAACTTGCCTCAGTTTCCAAACAGTTTACCGCAGCTGCAATTTTGTTGTTGTACCAGGAAGGTAAATTGGATTTAGATGATTTTGCATCAAAATATTTAACGGATTTTCCCTATAAAAATATCAAAATTCGTCATTTGTTAAACCACACATCCGGGCTCCCAAATTATATGTATGCGGCTGAGCACAATTGGAAAAGTAAATTGCCACCAGATAATGCAGCAATGTTAAATCTGATGAACAAAATAAAAATGTATGCTTATTTTAAGCCAGGTGACCGATTTGATTACAGCAATACAGGCTATTTTATTCTGGCTTCTATTGTTACAAAAGTAAGCAACCAAAGTTTGGGTAATTTTCTTGAAAGCCGATTTTTTAAGCCCTTAAATATGAAACATACTTATGTTCACAATCCGAAAGAAGCAACCAAAAACGATGAATTGGTTGGTTTTAGGAAATACGGAAGGTCTTACATAGCGATTCCATTTTCAATTAATGATGGTGTTGTGGGAGATAAAGGCATATATTCTACCGTCAGTGATTTGTTTAAGTGGAAACAATCTTTAGAATCGAATACCGTTTTAAATAAACATATTTTAGCACAGGCATTTCTTCCGGGAAAAACCAACAGCGGCAAAATTGTACCTTATGGATTTGGATTTCGGCTTAAGCAGGAAATTGATAGTGAATTGGTTTATCATAATGGCGTATGGAATGGATTTAGCACAACATTAAGAAATTATAAAACCGACGAAATCACCATTATTATATTGAGTAATAACAGTTTTAATTCAATTACGCCTATTTCTGAAAAGCTTTATGAGCTTAGCAAAGATTTTTCAAAATATGATGGTTTTGTGTCTTTTATAGAAAACACTAATATTTATGATCTCAATAACCTAAAAAATAAGTTGTTAAATTTTACCGAGATCCCCAAAGCTGAAGCTGTTGAAATAATAGAAAAAATGGCCAATATTTATAGCAAACAGAATGCACAATTTCTTTCCTTTAAAAACTTAGAAGTTTCTAACCCTTATCTTGTAAGCCAGCAATACCAGTCTTTGTTGAATTAAATTCAATAAAGATTCGAACTGGTAACCATTTAGTTACTTCCAATAAAGGAGCGTTTCGTTTTAGGCTGATTTATTATTTTTTAAAAGATATTTAGAACATTTAAAGGTTGGTTGTATATTATTAATAATCTTTAAATTTGAATGAAATAAAATTTTATAATGAAAAAATACATTGTACAAAATTCACCTTTTAAAGTTCCAACCACTGATGGAAAATTAATTGAAGAACATTTTGGGCATACCACCCAGCAAGGTGAATTAAGTTTGGCGCACATGATAGCTCCTCCGCATTGGAAGGAACCTTTTCAAACACCTCAATTTGATGAATACACTTATATAATTAAAGGGAAAAAACAATTTAATATTGAAGGCGAACTCGTTGTTTTGGAAGCGGGGCAATCTATTAAAATAAATAAAGGTGTGCGTGTTCAATATTCAAATCCGTTTGAGGCAGAATGTGAATACTTATCGGTTTGTTTGCCTGCTTTTTCTGCAGCGCTGGTAAATAGGGAAGGAGATTGATTAAAAAATAAACCGCAAAACACACAATATATTTTTGCGGGTTTTGCGGTTTAATGTAAGATTTTTTTTGTTCTACTTTCTTTCGCAGGCCAACAAGGTGTTTTTCATCAGCATGGCAATGGTCATTGGGCCAACACCTCCAGGAACTGGCGTAATAAAAGCCGCTTTTTTGCTCACGCTTTCAAAATGTACGTCACCGGCCAATCGGTAGCCACTTTTTTTGGTGGCATCCTCAACCCTTGTAATTCCAACGTCGATAATGGTTACGCCGTCTTTCACCATATCACCGGTTAAAAATTCGGGAATCCCTAGAGCGGCAACAATAATATCGGCCTGTAGCGTAAATTCTTTTAAATTTTTTGTTCTGCTGTGTGCAATGGTCACGGTGGCGTCACCGGCTTTGCGTTTTTGGCTCATTAAAATACTCATTGGACGGCCCACAATGTGGCTTCTTCCAATTACAACAACGTGTTTTCCTGAAGTTTCCACTTTGTAACGTTCCAGCAATTCTAAAATTCCGAAAGGTGTTGCAGGTAAAAAACACGGCATATCCAAGGCCATTCTTCCCACATTTGTCGGGTGAAATCCGTCAACATCTTTATCGGGATTTACGGCATTGAGTACTTTTTGTTCGTTGATATGTTTTGGCAACGGCAATTGAACGATAAATCCGTCGATGTCGTTATCGTTGTTTAGTTTTTCAATTTCGTGCAATAAGGTTGCTTCAGTGGTTTCGCTTGGAAGTTCAATTAAGGTTGAATTAAATCCCACCAAATGACAGGCTTTTACTTTGCTGCTTACATAAGTCATACTGGCACCATCGGTTCCAACCAAAATGGCGGCCAAATGCGGCGTTTTTTTTCCTTGGGCTTTTAATTGTTTTACCGATTCGGCAATTTCAACTTTTAAGTCTTCCGATGTTTTTTTTTCCGTCGAGTAAAATCATTCTTTATTAGTTTACAGTTTTAAGTGGCAGTATTCAGTATTTCTATATCAAACATTTATGTTCTTTATTGTTTTGGAGCTAAATCATCAAAGATTAACCGATAACAGATAACTGAAAATTCTATTTCCCCATTCCTTTCATCATTTGCATCATTTGTTTACCGCCGCCGCCTTGCATCATCTTCATCATTTTGCTCATTTGGGTAAATTGTTTCAACAATTGATTCACTTCCTGGATGGTGGTTCCCGATCCTTTTGCAATCCGTTTTTTTCTGACAGCGTCAATAATAATTGGTTCGCTTCTTTCAGCAGGAGTCATTGAATGAATCATGGCTTCAATGCCTTTAAAGGCGTCATCATCAATATCAACATCCTTCATCATTTTTCCTGCGCCTGGAATCATACCCATTAAATCTTTCATATTTCCCATTTTTTTGATTTGCTGAATTTGTTTCAGGAAATCATCAAAACCGAACTGATTTTTAGCAATTTTCTTTTGAATTTTTCGGGCTTCTTCTTCATCATATTGCTCCTGGGCACGTTCCACCAGCGAAACAACATCACCCATTCCCAAAATTCGTTCTGCCATACGGTTTGGATAGAAAACATCAATGGCTTCCATCTTTTCACCCGTACCAACAAATTTAATGGGTTTATTTACGACAGATTTAATGGACAAAGCCGCACCACCACGTGTATCACCATCTAATTTTGTCAATATGACACCGTCAAAATTTAGTATATCGTTAAAAGCTTTTGCAGTATTTACGGCATCCTGACCGGTCATGGCA
>CAMDPE010000119.1 GCA_945903795.1 Lutibacter flavus
TAACAGACCAGCGTTAAAACCTAAGGAAATTAGCTGGTTAACCTTTGAGCAATCAATGTTAAGTGCTCATGATGTGGCGAAAATTGTGGTGGTAAATAAAGTATTTGCTGAAATATATCTTAAAAAAGACCGGCTAAATGCAACGAAATATAAAGATCTTCCTAAAAGCAGGTTTATGGCTGAATCTGGTCCGCATTATACCATTCAAATAGGATCCGTAGAAAGTTTTGAAAGCAAATTACAGCAAGCCCAACAAAATTTTTTACCTGAAGAAAAGGTTGAAATTGCCTATGAGAACAGAACGGATTGGACTGTTGTGCTGTCCTATATTATGCCTTTCGGGTTGATGATTCTTTTTTGGATGTTTATTTTGAGAGGAATGGGAAGAAGTCCTGTAGGTGGCGGATCTGTTTTTAATTTCGGAAAATCGACGGCTAAATTAATGGATAAGGATACAAAAAGCACAGTAACTTTTAAAGATGTTGCCGGACTAAAAGAAGCAAAAAGAGAAGTGGAAGAAATTGTCGATTTTTTGAAAAATCCAAAAACATATACCAAATTGGGTGCTAAAATTCCGAAAGGCGTAATGTTGGTTGGTCCAACAGGAACTGGAAAAACATTGATGGCAAAAGCGGTTGCCGGTGAAGCGCAAGTTCCTTTCTTCTCCTTGTCGGGTTCAGAATTTGTAGAAATGTTTGTGGGCGTTGGCGCCTCTCGTGTTCGTGATTTATTTAGACAAGCAAAGGAAAAAGCACCAAGCATTATTTTTATTGATGAGATTGACGCAGTTGGTCGTTCGCGCAGCAAAGCAAATGCATTTCAGGCCAATGATGAAAGAGAAAATACCTTAAACCAGTTGTTGACGGAATTGGACGGATTTGGCACAAATACTGGCGTTATTGTCCTTGCTGCCACCAACCGAGCCGATATTTTGGACAAAGCATTGTTGCGGCCCGGCAGGTTCGACCGCCATATTTATTTGGAATTACCCACAAAACAGGAACGCATTGAAATATTTGAAGTCCATTTGCGCCCCATAAAAAAAGCAAAAGATGTTGATGTGCAGTTATTGGCTTCTTTGAGTCCGGGATTTTCGGGTGCGGATATCGCAAATATTTGCAATGAAGCCGCGTTGATTGCAGCACGTAAAAAAAAGAATGCAGTGGAACAAGAAGATTTTATGGAAGCTAGAGACCGCGTTGTTGGCGGATTGGAAAGAAAAGGGAAAATTATTTCACCTAAGGAAAAAGAAATTGTAGCCTATCATGAAGCCGGTCACGCCGTAGCAAGCTGGTTTTTGAAAAATGTGGATGCATTGGTAAAAGTTTCCATTATTCCTAGAGGAAAATCGCTGGGCTCAGCTTGGTATCTTCCAGAGGAACACCAAATTGTGACCAAAGCCAAATTTATAGACCAACTTTGTGCCGCATTGGGCGGACGGGCGGCGGAAGAAATTATTTTCAATGAAGTGTCGTCTGGTGCTTTGGACGATTTGGAAAAAGTAACCAAACAAGCTTATACGATGGTGGCTTATTACGGATTGAACGATAAAATTGGTCCTCTTAGTTTTTATGATTCTACGGGTGAAAATGAACGCTTTTTGGGAAAACCTTACAGTGAAAATATGGCTATGGTTATTGATAAGGAAGTGCAGGAATTGATTGTTTCTTCCTACAATAAAACCATAGAATTGTTATTTAAGCACCAAAGTAAATTGGAAAGTTTGGGACAACTGCTCTTGAAAAAAGAAGTGGTTTATTTGGAAGATCTTGAAAAAATATTGGGAAAACGCACCAAAGAAATTCCAGTTCATGCGAAGGATTAATTTTAAAGTTAAAAGTTAAAAGTTAAATGTTAGAAGTTAAAAGTTTTGTTCGTAAAATCTATTCTAATTTCAAATCAAACTTTCCTTAGGAAAGGGCTGGGGATAGGAATTAAAACACGCAAATAAAATAAATTTAAAACACTATAAGATGGAACGAGATGTCATTTTTAATTCGGATTTACATTTTGAGCACAAACAATGGCGACGTGAACTCCTTTTTTGGGAAGACGAGCTAAAATCATTGCAAAACAGGTTGGATGAGTTGGTGTTGCGCTGGACAGACAAAGAAGTACTGGCGCAATTGGAGCATTATCAAAATCAGTTTATCATACAGAAAAATGAAATAAATGAGTTGCAGGACAGTATTGATTTACACGAAAGTGTTATAGCTGAGCATTCAAAAAAAGGGGAAGATGTGCTGGATATTCAACTTGTTAAAAAACATTTGGAGTATAGAAATCAGATGGATACACAAAGAAATATTTATGGCAATCTTAAAAAGGAATTCTTCCGTTTTTTGTCGGAATATATGTGAAACAAAATTAAAAGTTAAATATTAAATATTAAAAGTTTTAATTTCAGGTTTTTCTATTTAGCATTTAATGAATAACAAATATCATCCAAAACACAACACATAACTTCTAATATTTAACTTCTAATATTTAATATTTTATTAATCTAAAATCATTTCCGTGGATGCTAATTTTATAATTCCGTTAGAAAATAGCCAGCTTACAGAATTCGATTTTGTGATAAGGATGTTGGTGACTGCAGGTATTGGCTTTGTGTTGGGTTTAGAGCGGGAATATTCTCAATATTCTGAAAAAGTAGAAATTTTTGCAGGCTTGCGAACGTTTATGCTTGTTGCATTATTAGGTTTTTTAACGGCCTTTTTGGGCAAAACATTTACCAATTGGATTTTTATAGTTGGTTTTTTAAGTGTTGTTTGCATTGTCGCAATATCCTATTGGGTAACGTCCAATAAAGGAAATATTGATGGCACTACAGAGTTTGCTATTATTTTTACATTTTTGTTGGGTGGTCTTGTGTTTGTTGGCAGCATAAATTTGAGTTTGGCAATTACTGTAATTACAGTGGTTTTAATGTCACTAAAAATCACATTGAGAACTATGATTGGACAACTTACCCAAAAAGAGCTGTTCGCTTTTGTTCGCTTTGTGGTAATAGCCCTTTTATTTTTGCCTTTTTTGCCTAATGAATATTATGGACCTTATGAGGTAATTAATCCTAGAGAAGTGGGTTGGATTATTGTAATGGTTTCGGGTATTGGTTTTGTTGGGTATATTTTAATGAAATTTTTGGGAACCGATAGAGGTATTTTACTAACCAGTATTTTGGGAGGACTTGTATCAAGTACGCTGGTAACTTTTACATTTTCGAAAAAAAGTAAAGAAACCCCTGAGCTTTCACAAAATTATGCTGTAGGAATATTTGCTGCGGCCACCATTATGATTGCCAGAGTGTTTTTGTGGGTTTTTATTTTTAATAAATCTATGCTTTTTGCATTGACATTGCCGTTGCTTATTATTTTTTTTACCGCTTTTGGCGTTGCCTTGTTCTTTTATAACAAACAGTTTGAAAAACAACAAGCTGTAGATAAAATAATGCTGGGTGATCCTCTAAATGTAAAAAACGCTATATTTTTTGGTATTTTTTACATGGGAATATTGCTTTTGGTGAGTTATGCAAATGATACGTACGGCGCAAAGGGAATTTATTTTTCCACCAGTATTAGTGCATTAACTGATGTTGATGCTATCGCTATTTCGGTTTCTAAACTTGGCGGTACCGCGATAAATCTTTTAATAGCCCAAAATGCTATTTTACTGGCTACTTTGTCAAATACAGTAGTAAAAATTGGAATTACCCTTTTTACCGGAAGCCGCAAACTGAAAAAGTATGTATTGATTGGTTACGGATGTATTTTTATTGCAGGAATAATAGGATTCCTTGTTTTGAATTCGTAGTTAATAAACAATAGTAATTAGGAAATATTCAATTTTCCGAAAACAAGGAAAATAAAAAAGCCTCTGAAATTTTCAGAAGCTTTTTTAATATTTTAATGTTGACTATTTAATCATTATCCGGTGCTACTTCAAATTTTCCTTCAAATTCAAGGCTTGGAAAATCCGCGTCTTTTATTAAGTTAGTGGAAGCGGTAATATTGAAATTGCAATTGTCTTTTGATTTTAATTCCCAAATAACACCTTCAGCTTCAGGGAATGCTGCATTTCCATCCATCTGGTCGCCAAACAACCGTTTTAGGATATTTCGGTCGGAAAGGCCATTGCTAAACAATTTCAGTAAAATTTCTTTGGTTATTTTAATATCGGTGTTTGCATCTTTTGGCGTAATAGAACAATCAATTATGGTTGCATTTGCGCTTGGGAATGTTCCGTTGAAGGCTTTATAAACCAACTGATTGCAATTAAACAAGGCATATTGAAGTTCAATTTCAGGATATTCTTCGCAAACGGTATCTATCAACATATCGTTAGAAATTTGTTCAATTTGACCTTCAGTTAAAAGTTCGCCTAATTTATGGGTAAGCACAATAATGGCGGCTTCTTTAGGTTCAAAATCGGTGATTGCCATGAGCAGCAATTCATGTAAAGTTTCTTTTTTTGCAGTTCCGGCATCTGGAAAATTAAATTTCTCTAACAGTTGAAGGTAATCATCGGTTGTCCAATAATCTTTTATTTCATCAACAGTTTTTATGTTGTTTATTTTTATGTTGTATTTCATTTTTTTTAGTTATTTAGTAATTATCATCCAAATGTATTGGATCAATTATTCATTTTTAATGATTCATTCAATCCGCGTTAGGGACTGAAGTGAAAACCTTTTGAGCTTTTTTAGCGATAAAAGTTTGGAACAAAAGGCCCGACCCGCAGGGAAACGCCCAATAAAAATTTAGGAAGGCCCAAAATATTTTTGGTAAAACTACTGGTATTTAAATTATTTAGCCATTATTTTATAGTTAAATTTAATATAAAAAAGTGAAAAATAAAAAAAGGACAGGGTTTGTGCCGCGTCCTTTTTTCATTCAAACAATTCTATAACAAGTTAAAGAATTAATAAGGTTTTTGCCATTTTGAATTGATGACAATCAATGAAGGCTTATAATAAAATGATTAAAAGTAAAATGATAATAATTGCACCAACTGAAATATAGATACCGTTTCCTGAAGATCTAATTTCAGTGTTGATTGCACGTACTTCTTTGCGAAGTTCTTTCTTTTCCGCACGATTCATGTCCGATTTGTCCATGTCTTTAATTTCTTCCAAACGATTTAGCATCACTTGAATTTCCGCTGGAATTTCTTTAGGTGCTGGTGTAGTTGGATTTTTTTCTGAAGCATTCACTGTTGTAAATGCGCCTAATGATAACATCATTATCATTAAATAAAGTCTTGTTTTTTTCATTTTTTTGATTTTTAAAATTGTTAAATTAATGATGTTGTAAATTTGCAACTAATTACTGTTTATAAAGTTACATATTTTTTTTAAAAATTTACATAATTCACACGTTAAGCGCAAAAAAATGTCAGGGCTTAACCCTGACATTTTTCATTTTAAACAGCCTTCTGTAAGATATTACAGAATTTATTTTTGTGGTACAATGTCAATAATTACAGTACGGTTGTAAGATCTTTCTTCAGGAAGTTTATTTCCAAAAGGTGCTGCATCTTCATTTTCACCCATTCCGCTCATTTCAAATGTAACACCGGTGGTGCCTAATTTAGTTACACTGTTTTCTAAAGTGATTTTAACATCATTTGCTCTTTTTTCAGACAATGTTTGGTTATAAGCTTCCTCTCCAATAACATCAGTATGACCGTGAATGATCACTTTTGCGTTGGCTGGAATTTTAGGGGCTACAACTTCTGAAAGATATTTATTATACATTGCGATTGCATTTGCATTATCAAATTCATAAATAATACTAAATCTCAATCCTTCTTCAACTTTAGAAGGTGTCCAAGCAACAATTTGCACATTAGATTCTTTAGTTACAATTTCACCGGTTTTGTTGGTGCCAATCATTTTAACTTTGTAATCTCCTGTAGAATTTGTTCCTAAAATGTTTGTTCCAGGCATACTTACTTCTTCTTGTGTATATGGACCATAATGTTGTACAACGCCGTCTTTATCTGTAATCTCCATTTGCCATGAACTAAAGGCTTCGTCTGCACCATCAACTTTAAAAGTAACGTAACTGGTTATTGGTGCTACTTGTGCTGCATTAATTTGAACTGGTTTCAGCGGAGCGTCGGGACCAGTTTGGAATTCCATTAACATATCTGGAGAGTTACTTTCAACTGAAACTCTACGGTCACCTTCTCTCAACAATACCAATTCACGTGTTCCTCCTTTTTGCTCTTCTGCAACTTTTGGTTTGCTTCTTCCTTCAATGGCGATTCTTGTTGCATCAATAGCAAATACATCCACCAAATATTTTTGAACAGATTCTGCCATTAATTTTCCTTCTGCAGGATTATTTTGTGAAGATCCGACTAAAGTTATCGTAGAAGTAGGATTTTTACCCAAACGGTCACCTAAAATATTTAAAATATTGTAATAAACATTCATTTCACGTTGTGAGCGACCTGCCACTGCTGTATTAGGTGCAAATACTTCAACTTGATCTTCTTTAAAGTCATTTACCTGATCTTTGTTCAACAATACATAACGTTTTGAAATATCTGTAGAATTTTCATCAAAATAGATATAGTTACGCAAAGGGAATGTTTCAGTAATTCTTACTTCTCCAGGAACATTTATTGGTGAGTTAACCACAAATCCAACTTCTGGTATTATAACAACTACTTCTTCTGGAGTAATTCTATGGCCGCTACCAATTTTAAGCACGGCTCCTGCTCTTACAGTAGTTAAATTCCACGTTTCTATTGATCGTGGGTTTTGACCAAAATAAGGATGAAAAGCTACAAAAGGAGATAGCACCAGTTGCGTTTTACTGGTTGATTTTGACAATTGCATATCGTAACCCATACCAATTTGTGCAGAGATAATTGTTTTTTCAACATCATTAAAATCACCTTTTACATCTGCAGGGGCAACCTGATTAGGGAAAGCAGGATTAATTCCTTGTTGATAAGTAAATTCTTTGTTTTGGTTGAACGCAAATCTTGGTCCGCCATATAAATAGAAATTTCCTTTAGTTGGCGCAAAACGCAAACTTGGCTCTACTGTGATATAGCTTAAGTCGGTTGACAAGTCGGCCGGACAGTTACAATCGGTTAATTGTTGATCGAAATCACCTTTACGGCTGTCTAAACCAGCTTGTAAAATAAATCCGAATCTTGTGTCAGGTTTGTAATATTCTATGCTTGGTGCAAGAAACAATCCGATACCTGTACCTTTATGAAAAGTGGTAGGCGGCGTGAAAGCTGCATTCAACTGTTGGGTTGATCCATCATAGAAATTAAAGTTTGCACCACCAGCTAAACCAAAATACCAAGAAGGTTTTGAGTATTCTACTTCCTGTGCTTGAAGTGGCGCTTGAATTCCTGTAAAAATCAAGGCAGCAATTGCAAGGCTTTTTAAGGTTTGGTTAAGAGAATGCATAAGCCAAGTTCCCTTTTTTAAAGTTGTTTTATTTTTCATAATTGTATGAGTTAAATTTTTATTAAGTTTTTTTAATTCCCTCACCGACAGGCGAGGGAATTATAATTTTTTATTATGGTTTAACAACAGAGCTTGCGTTTAAAGTAACCGCTGTTTGTGCTAATAATCGACCATTAACTGTAGAACCTGTATTTACAGAGATCAAAGTTTTAGATAAGATATTTCCTTGGAATTGAACTGTTGTTCCTAACATTGCGCCAGAACCAGCAACTACCCAAAAAATATTATCAGCTTTTGCACCATTTGTTAAGGTAATGATAGCTCCATCTGCTACCGTAAGATCTCCATCAATTTGGAATATAAACTTTGCACAATCTTGACCGCCACCATCTAAGGTAATGCCATTTGTTACTGAAAGTCCTGTTCCCCATTTATAAACACCTGAAGTTAATGTTTGACCATTAAGATTTCCAGCCATAAATTCTGTTACATCTGCTGCCAAACCATTTGCTGTTGTAAAAGCCGTATGCATATTATCAACAGCTGTTGTTAAATTAGCAGGTGTTGGATTTGCATAGCTTGGTGCATAAATTTTTCCGGTTACCAAACTTGAAGTCGAAAATGCTGCACCAGCAGTAAGAATTAAATCAAATCCGGTGATGTATGTTGCTTCCAAAGGATTTATTCCTATATCACCAGTAATAGAAGTTGTTCCTGTTGTTGAAATTGCAGATTCTGCAAGGATTGCATAATTTTTAGCCAATCCTAAATCTACTGCAGGTGTATTACATTCTGCAATTGCATTTAATGTAAAGTTGGCAACCAAAGTAATGTCTTGGGTGATAATGAATTCATAAGTTGCATTTGAAGAAACAACAGCGTTGTTAACTGTCCAGTAATCAAAAGTAAATCCGGAATTTGGAGATGCTGTTACCGTTATTGTTTCTCCATCATCAAATAAACCACCACCACTAGCTAATCCACCATTATTTGGGTCCGCTGAAACGATTGCTGTAAATTGAGTTGGAATAATAAGGCTAAAATTAGCAACCAAAGTTCTGTTTCCAGTTAAAACAAATTGATAACTTGCACCTGCTCCAGACACAATTACACCATTTTCTGTCCAGTTGTCAAAATTGTATAAGGCATTTGGTGTTGCAGTAACTGTTACTGTAGCTCCATCATTAAAAGAACCAGCACCATTAGCTGTTCCGCCAATAGAAGGATTAGATGAAACTGCCACTGTAAAGTTTTCTGAAGTGGTGAATGTCCATACATAATCTTCTTGTAGCGCATTTCCTTTTAAATCTTTAGCCAATGTTTTAATTGTGGCTGTATATTCTGTGTTTGGAAGAAGTGGCTCATTTGGCGTAAATGTGGCAGTAGTTCCCGTGTAAGTTACTGTTCCACCTATTAAGGTGCCATTAGTACTAACAATAAATGAAGCATCTGTAATTGTTGAAGGTCTCATTGCTTCATTGAAAGTAGCGGTAATTACCTGGTTTAAAGGTATGCCAATAGCTTCTGGCATTGGAATAGTTGAATTAACAATTGGGCAAACGCCATCGATTTCTTCGAAATCATCTTTTGCGCAGCCTGAAAAGAATAAAACAAATGCAAATGCAATTGTTGTAAGTAATTTTTTAGCAATCATAATGTTGGGTTTTAATGTTCATAATTTTTGTTTTTGGGGTGAGGTATTTTTTATGCAACAAAGGTGCGCACTAACAGTAGTGAAAGCATTACACAATTTTGGCTAATAGTTGTATAATTCACACATAGTATTTTTGTAAAATGATATAAATTAATTATTTTATATTATGATAATCAACATATTAAGTATGAATAATGTTTATTAGATCTTTGTGATTTTTTTATTTT
>CAMDPE010000120.1 GCA_945903795.1 Lutibacter flavus
TTTATTTTTTTTACCCAATTGCTATTTGAAATTCTTTTGATATTTAATTGTTTAAAATCTTCACCTAGCTTTTCTCCCTTAATTTCAATTTCATCTGTAATCAAAGTAATGTCATGCCCAAATATAGCCAAATACTTAGCAAAATTTGAAGGACGTACAGCTCCAATACGGTTGCTCGGATAAAATAAACGGCTTACAATTAATATTTTCATAATATGTTTTTATAATGCAAATTAATAATTAATCAACATTTCAATAATTTTATTCCCGGCATCGCCATTACCATATAATCCTTTTGCAAAATTTACTGTAGTATTCTTTTTAGCATTTTGATAGCCTATAATAATTCTTTCTTTATTACTTCCACAAATTTGGTTAAACCCATTTTTAACCAATTCAACCCATTCTGTTTCTTCTCTCAAAGTAATACATAGTTTTTTAAAAAAATAAGCTTCTTTTTGAAGGCCCCCACTATCAGTCATTACCATTTCACAGTTTTTGAGTAAAAAAACCATCTCTAAATAGCCTACTGGATCAATAAAACAGATTTTGGAATTGGTGAAATTATACCCCATTGTTACTAATTTATTTTTTGTTCTTGGATGTAGAGGCATTACCACAGGGGTTTCTTTTGAAATTTCTTCCAAGGCTTTAAATATATTAGTAATTGCCACTTGATTATCCGTGTTTTCAGCACGGTGCACGGTACTTAAAATAAATTTTTTCGGTAATTTAACTTCTGGAATCTTGGCTTTATCAGCGTAAAATAAAGCCGCATCCAGCATTACATCTCCGACATTCAGAATTTTTATTGAAATATTTTGATAGCTTTCATTATTTAAATTTTCTATAGCAGTTTCGGTTGGACAAAATAAAATATCACTAATTCTGTCCGTTAGTATTCTGTTAATTTCTTCCGGCATAGCCATATTAAACGATCGTAATCCTGCTTCCACATGAACCACTTTAATCTGTAGCTTTTTTGCTGCCAATGCTCCTGCAAGCGTTGAGTTGGTATCACCATAAACCAACACCCAATCTGGAGATTCCTTAATTAATACTTCCTCAATTTTTTCAAGCATCTGCCCTGTCATAGCTCCATGGCCTAACCCATTAATATTGAGATTATAATTTGGTTTTGGAATTTCCATTTCCTCGAAAAAGATATCAGACATATTATTGTCGAAATGCTGTCCAGTATGAACAATCACTTCTTGTATACTCTTTTTTTCTTTTAATACACGACTTATTACGGCCGCTTTTATAAACTGTGGTCTTGCGCCAACAATAGTAACTATTTTCATTTTATCCAAGGTAATTTATTTATAATGGGTTTGGCAATTTCTTTAAATTCTGATATATATCTATTACTTACAAGATAATAAGTTAAACAAAATAGAATTCCTCCTAAAATAAACGCTAATAAATTGTTTTTGAGAAATAACAAGGGTAATATAGAAATAGAACCAGCCCCTAAGGATAATAAACTTATAAATCCAATTTTCTTAAATGGAATTATATACGAGGGCTTACAGTTAAAATTTTTGCCTAAAAAAGTTAAATTATAAGGAATCGCAAAAATATAATACATTAAAACAGTTGCTATGGCCGCTCCAATGTAACTTAGCCATAATGTAAAAAAATATGCTAACAAAACTGTTAATAATAACTCAATAAAGCTACGGTAAAGTATTGTTTTAGTTTTTCCTAGTGCCACAAATGCAGCCCCATAATAAACGATTCTTACCGGAAGCATAAATAAGTAAATACGAAAGGGTATGACGCTTTCTATGTATTTTGAAGAATATAATAACTTTATAAAAGTTTCTGCGTAAATCATTAAAAATACCATTACAGGTATTAAAAATAATGCACTCATTACTGCCGATTTCCGAAAAATTTCTAATGCTTTTTTTAAATTGCCTTGCTTGACGTTTTTGGCCATATCCGCCATGATTACAACTGAAATTGAGCCAGTAACTATACCAACAATAGGTACTTCTTTGGCCCCATTGGCATAAATGGCAAATTCTTCGACAGAAGTCATCATTGATACAATTATACTTGCCATTTGAATTGTTAATGTCCCAAGAACAGACGCTAAGCCTAATGGGACAGCAAATTTAGTCATGCTCCACATGTTTGAAAGGCTCGGTTTATACCATTTGCCAGGCACATGTTTAAAAATTAAATACAAGGTAAAAGGCAAAAACAGCAAAGGCAATATTATACGAACTATTGTTGGTGCCTCGTAACTTTTAGTAAATAATGCAGCCAGTATTAATGACCCAGTAAGAATGAACCCCTTAACCACGTTAAAAATAGCATTTAGTTTTACTTTGCCTTTCGTCACCCAAACTGCAGCTCCAATTAATACAGGAAAGGTATACAACGGGTAAAAAACCATCCAACGGAGTGTATTTTCCAGATCAGGATTATTGAATCTCTCTGCTAATAATTCTGTTCCTCCCAACAATAGAAAGAGACTAAAAATCATTCCAGCAATTAATAACAAAAGTAAATTATCGAGTACCAAGCCCTTTTGTCTTTCTTTTGCACCAGGTAAAAAAAAATACAAAGCTGAAGGCATTCCTAATGTTAATAGAGGCACTGCAAAATTATAGGCTAAAAAAGTTTGTAAATAGGTGCCATAATCGGCAACAGTTAATACCCGAGAAAAAACCATCCCTGATACTACACCCACCAACACTAAAACACCTTGTGCTAATGATAAAGAAAAAACTTGTGATTTTAGTGATGCCATTTATTTTTTAAATATTTTGAAAAGGGTATTAAGTAAATGACGATTTTACAAAAATTTGATATATTCACTTAATATTAAGAAGTTTTTCATGACTAATTGTTTATTATTACTAATTGCTCATCCATTATTTTATATGTACTATTATCAAAGTTATCAATAGCAATATTATCACTATTGAACTTAAGCGTATTGCCCGCTTTACTCACCCAACCTATTTGTTTAGCCGGTACACCTACCATAAGTGCATAAGGTTTGACATCTTTATTGATGACAGCTCCGGAACCAACCAATGCAAATTCACCAATGGTCACACCACAGATAACCGTAGCATTTGCACCAATAGAACAACCCTTTTTAAGCAATGTTTTTTTGAATTCTTCTTTTTTAACTATAAAACTTCTGGGGTTTATAACATTTGTAAACACCATTGAAGGTCCTAAAAATACATCGTCTTCCACTTCTACACCTTCATAAATAGAAATGTTATTTTGAACCTTTACTCCATTGCCAATAGTTACATTTGGCCCAATTACACAGTTTTGACCAAAAGAACAATTTGACCCAATATTGGAATTGGATAAAACATGGCTAAAATGCCAAATCTTGGTATTTTCTCCTATAATAACATTGTTATCAACAAAAGAAGACTCATGTACAAAAAAATTAGCCATTGATTACTTTTTTACAAAATGGATGATACTCTCCTTTCAATCCTATTGGAGTAAGATTCCTTATCGTAGATACCGTATTTATTGACCCATAAGCTTCATCAAGTCCAAATCCATTACCATTCAAAATTTCTTCGTAACTCCTTGTATGAAGGTCTGTAAATCCACCGCTAAATTCAATTTCCTCGCCATTTACAGTAATGGATCTATAGGTTGTAAGCCCACGGGTTTTAACATCTTCTGGAATGTAGTTGATATTTACTGATAAGAACCACCTAACATTTGCGTGTTTTAACTTAAAACCACCCGCATTTGTATCTGGAGTTTTTAGGTGAACTATATTTTCTTCTACTTCACCAAATATCCAACAAAGCATATCATAAAAGTGAACACCAATGTTGGAGGCAATTCCACCTGATTTCGATTCATCACCTTTCCATGACACAAAGTACCACTTACCTCTGGAAGTTAAATAAGTTAAGTCAATATCATATACTTTATTTGGGTCTTTTTCTAATTCCCTTGCCACTTTTTCTTTTAAAGCTATTATTGATGGATGAAGTCTCAGTTGAAGAATATTGTACACCTTTTTCCCAGTCTCCTTTTCAATAATTTTTAACTGATCTATATTCCATGGATTTAGCACTAATGGCTTTTCAGATATTGCATCCGCTCCATGTTTTAAAGCAAATCTAATATGAGAATCATGCAAATAGTTAGGTGAACATATAGAAACATAATCAATTCTTTTACCACTGTCTCTATGCCACTTATCTACAAATCTGTCAAATCGTTCAAATTCGGTAAAGAAATTGGCATCAGGAAAATTACTGTCCATAATACCTATACCATCATAAGGATCAAGAGCTGCTATCAAATTATTACCAGTTTCTTTGATTGCTTTCATGTGTCTTGGGGCAATATATCCTGCCGCTCCGATTAGTGCGAAATTTTTCATATTATAATCTCCAATTTGGGTTTTTAACTATTCCTTTAATATCTATGATTACCGGTTTACCATTTGAAATATTTATGTAATCAGTTTCTGTTAATTCTTTGAATTGTTTATGTGCAACAGCAACTACTATTGAGTCGTACTTCTTACTATTTTTAAAAGGACTATCAATAATGCCATGTTTATAACTACTTTTTTCTTCTTTTGGATCAACCCACGGGTCATATACGTCAACATTGCATCCATAAGTTTTTAGCTCTACTATAATATCAACAACTTTAGTGTTCCTCATGTCGGGACAATCTTCTTTAAATGTAACACCAAGGATTAATACGGATGAGTCCTTGATTTTTTTGTCATTTGATATCATCATCTTAATAGTCTTTTCAGCAATATATTTACCCATACCATTATTAATCTGTCTAGCCCCTAAAATTAAATTTGGTTTATAGCCTAATTCTTCTGCTTTAAATGTCAAATAATAAGGATCCACACCAATACAATGCCCACCAACAAGTCCCGGAAATAATTTTGTAAAATTCCATTTGGTTGCTGCGGCTTCTATCACTTCATTTGTATCAATTCCCATAACATCAAAAATAAGTGCCAGTTCATTAATTAACGCTATATTAACATCTCTTTGAGTATTTTCTATAACTTTACTTGCTTCTGCAACCCTAATGCTTGAGGCCTTAAAGGTTCCTGCTGTAATAATTGATTTATATAATTTATCAACTTTTTCGGCAATCTCAGGTGTTGAACCAGATGTTACCTTTAATATTTTAGTAACCGTATGTTCCTTATCTCCTGGATTAATTCTTTCTGGACTATAACCACAAAAGAAATCTTTATTAAATTTTAATCCAGATGATTTTTCAAGCTCAGGTACGCAAACCTCTTCAGTTACACCGGGATAAACGGTAGATTCATAAATGACGATATCATCCTTTTTAAGTACTTTACCTATTGTTTGAGATGACATGATTAAAGGTGATAAATCAGGTCGGTTACTTGAGTCAATAGGAGTAGGAACTGTGATAATATAAATATTGCAATCTTTTATATCTTCAATTATTGAAGTATAAGAAATAATATTGCTAATTTCAAGTAGTTGTAATTTTGACAGTTCTAAAGTTCTATCATATGCTAAAATTAACTCATCAATTCTAGTTTGGTTTTTGTCAAATCCGACAATGCTCATTCCCTTTTTTGCAAAAGCATGCGCTAATGGCAGCCCAACATAACCTAAACCTATAATGCATATTTTATTTTTCATATTTTTTAATTTATTTTTTAACTTTTAACTTTTGAGTTTCATTTTTTACACACCCCTAGCCCCTCTCTAGAGGGGAATTAATTGTGGTGAAAAATATGTTTAACTTTTTGCTTTGAGCTTAGAACTTTCACCTTTCAGCTTCATTCTTTACACACCCCTAGCCCCTCTCTAGAGGGGAGTTAATCGTGGTGACTTTTAACTTTTAGCTTCTTCTTTACACACCCCTAGCCCCTCTCTAGAGGGGAGTTAATCGTGGTGACTTTTAACTTTTAATATCTAATATTCAACTTTTTACTTTTAAAGCCCAACGCGCCGGCTGACCCTTTCGCTAAAAATGTTCACTGAACATTTTCTTAACGCTCTGTCCTCCCTTCGGGGGTTAGGGGGCTAGATTTTCCCAATACCAGCCTACTGCTTCTTCCAGGCCTTGTTGTATAGAGAATTTTGGATCGTAGCCCAATAATATTTTTGCTTTGTCGATGCTGGCCAATGAATGCGGTATGTCACCTGCTCTGTTAGGCCCGTAGGTGGTTTTCACCTCGGCGATGGCAGGGTCAAAAACAGCTAATTGGCTTTTAAGTGCGGCCATTAATTCATTTAAAGTGGTGCGTTCTCCATAAGCGGTGTTGTAAACGGTGTTTAATGCTTCCTGATTTTCGGTTGCCATCGCCAATACATTCATTTGAATCACATTGTCTATATAGGTGTAATCTCTTGAATACTCGCCATCGCCATTGATTAACGGACTTTCGTGTTGCATCAATTGCATCACAAACTTTGGAATTACGGCAGCATAGGCGCCATTGGGATCCTGTTTTCTTCCAAACACATTGAAATAACGAAGTCCGATAGTGTCTAATCCGTAGGTTCTATAAAAGATATCGGCATACAGTTCATTTACATATTTGGTGATGGCATAAGGCGATAATGGTTTGCCGATGGTGTCCTCCACTTTAGGCAGTGCTACTGAGTCTCCGTAAGTGGAAGAGCTGGCGGCATAAATAAAGCGTTTTACTTTGGCATCTTTTGCGGCTACCAACATATTCACAAAACCTGAAATATTTACGTCTGTTGAAGTTGCAGGGTCGATAATGGAACGCGGTACAGAACCTAAGGCTGCCTGGTGCAATACATACTCAATGTTTTTGCAGGCTTTCGCACATTCGTCTGGATTTCTGATGTCGCCACCTATTAATTCAAAATTAGGATTGGCAAATAAATGCGCTATATTTTCCATTTTACCTGTGGAAAAATTATCCAGGCATCGTACTTTGTTTTCGCTTTTCAGCAGGTGTTCGCATAAGTTTGAGCCTATGAAGCCTGCGCCTCCTGTTATCAGTATTGTTTTGTTTTTTATCTGTTTCATATCTTTTTTTGTTTTGTGGTCGTGCAGTCGTGCGGTCTCGTCATTGCGAGGCTTTTGAAAAAATAGCCTGTGCCGAATTTATTTCGGTACGGCAATCTGTTACTTGTTTAACTTAATCTTAGTTCGCAACAGGTTTTTTAGGGGCTTTTTTGGTAGTTCACAACAGGTTGCTTAGGGGCATTTTGGTGTTTATGGACAGGTTGCCGCGTCGGATTTTTTGGCTCCGCCAAATAATCCTTCTCGCAATGACGCGGTTTTAATGGTCTTTAAAATAGCGAAATGACGAAATTTGTTTTCGCTTTCAGCTTCTACTTTCCTATTTGATAATATTCAAATCCCTTTTCTTCCAGGTTAAAAATATTGTATTGGTTACGGCCGTCAAAAATGACCGGCGTTTTTAATAGTGCATTAATTTCTTCAAAATCGGGTGAACGGAATTCTTTCCATTCGGTTAGCAATATCATCGCATCCGCATTTTTTAGGGCTTCATATTTTGAGGTGACATACCCTACATTTGCAGTATCTTTTAAATAGAAGTGTTTTGCCTCATCCATCGCTTTTGGGTCGTATGCCTGAATCCTGGCACCTCTTTTTACCAATTCTTTAATCACATAAATAGACGGGGCTTCTCGCATATCATCAGTTCCCGGTTTAAAAGCCAATCCCCAAATGCCAAAAGTTTTTCCGGATAAATCTTCCCCAAAACGTTTCACTATCTTTTGGGCTATCACCAGTTTTTGGGCATCATTCACTTCTTCCACTGAGGTAATTAATTTTGCGGAATAATTGTATTCCGAAGCTATTTTCATCAACGCTTTTACATCTTTCGGAAAACAGGAGCCTCCATAACCGCAGCCCGGATAAATAAAACCATAACCTATTCTGCTGTCGGATCCGATGCCAATACGCACTTGGTTAGCGTCGGCACCCACTTTTTCACATATATTGGCAATTTCATTCATAAAGGAAATTTTGGTTGCCAGCATGGCGTTTGCAGCATATTTGGTCATTTCGGCAGAACGGACGTCCATCACAATAAAACGTTCGTGCGACATAGAAAATGGTGCATACAGTTGTTTCATTTTTTCTATGGCATAAGAATTTTCTGTTCCTATCACTACCCTGTCTGGTTTCATAAAATCGATAATGGCAGCGCCTTCCTTTAAAAATTCAGGGTTTGAAACGACTTCAAATTCTATAGTGACCTTTCTTTTATCCAATTCTTTTTGAATGGTTGCTTTTACCTTATCCGCAGTTCCGATAGGCACGGTAGATTTGTCGACCACCACCAATCGTTTTTGCATAGTTTCCCCGATAGATTTGGCCACTGCCAGCACAAATTGAAGATCAGCAGAGCCATCATCGCCCATAGGTGTACCAACAGCAATAAATACAATTTCGGCATTTTTAATGGCTGTGGCTATATTTGTTGTGAAAAACAAATTGCCATCCGTCACATTTTTCAACACCATAGGCTCTAAGCCTGGTTCGTAAATAGGAATTATTCCTTTATTCAGGTTTTCTATTTTAACCGAGTCTATGTCAACACAGGTCACTTTATTTCCCATTTCTGAAAAACAAGTCCCTGAAACCAATCCCACGTATCCGGTGCCTATTACTGCTATGTTCATTTTTTATTTTTGTATTTCTTTATTTTTTGTATTGATGACTTGTTATCTTGTCACTGCAAAGTTTTTAAAAACTGCCTGTGCTGCATTTATTTCGATAGGGCAATTTGTTATTTATTATATCTCTATGCCCATTGAAAGGATAATATGCCGGATAACTTGGGTTTGCCACGCAAGCTTACTTTAGCTCAACACTGCAACCTTCCCTGCAATGCTGTATTTTATTTATACCTTCACCTTTGAACTTTAGACTTTCACTTTTTAATACTTACAAAGGTATTATTTATGTTTCTATATTGCTATGCTTTTCCTTTTCTTGTAAGGGTAATTAACATCCCCAATTCTTTTGACACCAACTTCAAGTTATTTTTTTCAGTTCTTTAATAGCTTCTCTCTGCCATTTAACTGGACCTTTGGGAATATGAATGCTAGCACCACTGGCTTTCCCGGCCAAAACAGGTAATGAAACACTCCGTACACCTCAAAAACATCATTTCTTTTTTTCAAAATTCACAAACATACAAGCAGTAATGAGCGGCGT
>CAMDPE010000121.1 GCA_945903795.1 Lutibacter flavus
ATTATGAGCAAAAATTGGATTCATCTAAAAGACGGCAGCAAAGATAATTATGATTTGGTTGTTACTTCCAACGAAATTGTAAATGAAGGTGACATTGTAACTATGAAAGCAAAAGTTAGCTTAAACAAAGATTTTGGAGCTGGCTATAAATATGATTTAATACTTGAAGAAGGAATTGTTGTTAAATAAGAATATATCAGCATAAAAATCACAAAAACTTTACTACTAATTTTATGAAAAATTATCTTACAAAAGCTAAAAATATTTTAGCGCCAATTTTTAATACACGAGCTTCTGGTGCTTATATGTTACTATTTGCAATAGCAATAGGCGTTGCCACGTTTATAGAAAATGACTACGGCACCAGTTCTGCCCAAAAAGTTGTGTTTAAATCTTGGTGGTTTGAACTTTTACTTGTGCTTTTTAGTTTGAGCATTATGGTGAACATTTTCAAATTTAATATGATTAAACAAAA
The DNA here is from genome assembly GCA_945903795.1 of Lutibacter flavus. GTDB lineage: Bacteria > Bacteroidota > Bacteroidia > Flavobacteriales > Flavobacteriaceae > Lutibacter > Lutibacter flavus_A. The sequence continues at coordinate 476 of CAMDPE010000121.1, forward strand.
AAAATGGACATTGCTTTTATTTCATTCAGCCATTGTTATTATAGTTATTGGTGCTGGTGTAACAAGATATTTCGGATTTGAAGGCATTATGCATATTAGGGAAAATGACACTTCAAATAGTTTTTTATCGGCAAATACTTTTTTAAAATTTCAAGTTGTAAAAAACAATGAAAATTTTGAATTTGATGAAGAAGTGCTGTTTGCCTCTTTAGGAAATAACAATTGGCATAACTCCTACTTAATTGGAAATGATTTAATTGATGTAAATGTTAAAAAATTCATTCCTAATCCAATCCAAAAATTAAATGAAAGTCCAAACGGAAAACCCACCTTAAAAATAGTGGTTGCAGGAATGGGTGGCCGAGAAGAATACATTTTAAGCAAAGGTGATACAGAAAGATTTGGAAATTTATTGTATAATTTTAACGACAATGAAATCCCTGAAGCCATCAATATTATTTATAAAAACGATTCCCTGTTTTTTAAAACCAACCAACCATTTACACAAATGGTGATGGCAACGCAAAAAAAAGACACTATTTACCCTTCAGAAAATTACAAGCCTTTAATGTTACGTTCTTTATATTCAGACGGAACAAACAATTTTGTTTTGCCCGAATTTAGTAAAAGCAGTGAGGTTTCCATTGGTTCGGAAGATCCAAAAGTAAAAAATACCAGTAAAAATGCGCTGTTAATGGAAATTACCGTTAACGGAAAAGCAAAAGAAACGTATGTTTATGAAAACAAAGGATCCTCAGGAAATCCCGTTGAACTTAATTTTGACAATCTAAATCTAATTGTGTCATATGGTGCAAAAGAACAAACATTGCCATTTTCAATAAGGTTAAAGAAATTTATAATGGATAAATATCCAGGAACCGAAAGTGCTTCTTCTTATGCTAGCGAAGTTCAATTATTAGATAGCAACAATACTTTAATAAAAGATTTTCGTATTTATATGAATAATATCTTGACTCATAATGGTTACCGATTTTTTCAATCCTCTTTTGATCAGGATGAAAAAGGAACTTACCTTAGTGTTAACAACGATTTTTGGGGAACGTTAATTTCTTATGCCGGGTATATTATACTTACTATTGGAATGCTTTTGACTTTTTTTAATAAAAAAACAAGGTTTCATGCATTGGCTCAAAAAATTAAAAAATTAAGAGAAGACTCAACTTCTTCTTTACTCATCATCTTTTTCTTATTTTCATCAACTTTATTGTTTTCACAAACACCAGAAAACGCTGCCTATTTGCAGCATGTAGTTGATGTGAATCATGCAAATAAATTTAGCAAACTTGTGGTGCAGGATTTTAGGGGCCGAATGAAACCTGTTCATACTTTATCAAGGGAAATTCTAAGAAAATTATCAAAAAAAGAAACCTTGGACGGATTAAATGCTGACCAAATTATTTTGAGCATGTTTATAAATCCTAATGAATGGTATGGAGTTAAAATTGTTAAATTGGGAAAACACGATGATATTAAAAGGAAATTGGGTGCAACAAGTGATTTTGTTTCTTACAGAGACTTCTTCACACAAGGTGGCGATTATAAATTAAGTGAAGAAACTCGTAAAGCTAATAGCCTAAAACCTATGGATAGAGGTGTTTACGAAAAAGAATTGCTGAAATTAGATGAAAAAGTAAATATACTTAGTATGTTATTTTCAGGAAGTTTGTTAAAAATAATTCCTACTGAAAACGACCCAAATAATACTTGGGTTTCAACAGATACTCACAACCACGGCAATGAAGGCCATCAAGAAAATGAGGTCGCCGCTAAATTTTTTAGTGCATACAGCACGGGGCTTCAAAAAGCAATTGAAACCAACGATTATAACTTTGTAGACACTGCCATAAGTGAACTTAAGGCTTATCAAATTAAAAATGGAGGTGATATTATGCCTTCCAACTCAAAAATTAATGCAGAAATATTTCTTAATAATTTCAATATTTTTAGCCGTTTGGCAGTGGTTTATGTTTTGCTCGGATTGGCTTTTTTGTTTTTCTTGTTTTTATCCGTTTTCAGACCAAAACTAAATTTAAATAAAATTTACAAAATATTATTTATACTGGTCGAAATAGGTTTTATATGTCACACCATCGGACTTGGTTTAAGATGGTATGTTTCTGGCAGGGCGCCTTGGAGTAATGGTTATGAATCAATGATTTATATTGCTTGGACTTCTACCCTTGCTGGTATTTTATTTACTAGAAAGTCCTTTGGCGGTTTGGCGGCAACAATGGTTTTAGCGGCCACCATTTTAATGGTTTCCACGTTGAGTTTTCTTGATCCAGAAATTACGCCCTTGGTTCCTGTGTTAAAATCCTATTGGTTAACCATACACGTTTCCTTGGAAGCCGGCAGTTATGGATTTTTATTGTTGGGCGCCATTATTGGATTAATGAACTTAACACTAATGATTTTCCTCAATGAATCCAACAAAAACAACATCAAAAGAATCATTCAAGAAATGTCATACATCAGTGAAATGACCTTAATTGGCGGCTTATTTATGCTAAGTATTGGAACTTATTTAGGCGGTGTTTGGGCAAATGAATCTTGGGGAAGATATTGGGGATGGGATGCTAAAGAAACCTGGGCGCTCGTATCAATTCTCGTTTATGCATTTATTTTACATATGAGATTAATCCCAAAATTAAACGGATTATTTTCATACAATTTAGCCACCATTTTTGGATTGGGCTCCGTAATTATGACCTATTATGGCGTAAATTATTACCTTTCCGGCTTGCATTCTTACGCAACCGGTGATCCAATTCCAATTCCAAATTGGGTGTATATATTTGTAGTTTGCATCATAATTTTAAGTACCGTCGCCTATTTAAAAAAGAGAAAATTTAAAAATATTTCTTAAATTTTAATAACAAATAGCAACAAATGGCTGTCGAATCTCAATAAGAATCCACAGCCATTTTTTAATAATAAAGCAATCTATTTCAACATATTTTTGGTGTTACCGCTAAAAAAGCGGTCGGGCTTTTGTTGCAATCTTTTTTTAGGTAAAAACCTCAAAAAAGTATTTCCACGTCAATCCCTAACACTAATCAATTCAATCTTAAAATTTCAGCTTGCCTTTTTTGAAAACAAAATTTGAGTTATAATAGCAATTATGGCCGACAAAAAACTAAAAGTCATTAATATTCCCGAAAATATTATCACATATTTAAACCATGTGATGCCGCTCCAAAGTAAATAAATACCGCCAAAAGTTAAAATGATAGACAAGAAAGGTTCAATCATTAAAAAATATTTAAATTTTTTGTTGATGGAAGTTGTGGCGAGAATTAAGGATAGCATAAAGAAAATAACCGATAAAGAAAGAATGTGGTTATGGACAATGGTCAAAATTTCACTTTCACTTTTTTTGAATTTCATGACTTCAGCGGCTTCATCATTTTCATTTCCCAAATAATGACTTTCAATTTGCGAAGAGTTCATCGAGGTTGTATTGTTTACAAAACTCAATCCACCATAAAAACCTACGCTAAGCACTATTATAAATACCAAAACAAGTGATTTTATCTCTTTTGGAAATTGATGTATGAGTCCGTGAATTTGCATTATAGTTGTTTTTTATTGTATAATATTGTAACTGCTTTTAACAGTTTATTTACTTCATTGGTCATTGATTTTGCTGAAATTGTTGCTCCAGAAATCGCGGCAATGTCTTTTTGATAAGTTAAATTTTCGGTTGTTTTTTTTCCATTAAACTGATTCAACCATCGCTTGCTTCCCACTTCACTTCCGTGGTCTTCTCTGTAAACCAAAACTTTCACTTTTGAAACGATTAGGTCTTTGTCAAAAATAACCATAAAATCGAAATAATCAGCTTTTCCAAAAGCTTGTCCCAAATAATAATAACCCACAATTTTTTCTTCGTTTTTAATTTTAAAGAAATTGGTGTCATCAATTTTTATCGGAAGTGTATTATTGACTTCCGAAGAAACAGAAATGTGATTCTTTGAATATTTCACCAAATTAAACGCTGTTTTAATTTCCTTTTCAATCAAAGCTTCCATCTTTTTGGTTGTTGTGAAGCTTGAAATTATAAATACTGCGATTGTTAAAAATGCTATTTTTTTCATTTTATACATTTGAAATGGCTTTAAAAATAATGATAATTAAATGAGGCCACTCTTTAAAAGTAGCCTCATCATAATTTATGTTTTAGAATGAAATCGCAACGCCGGCATTAAATTGTTTTGTTGTGTCACTGCCAGCAACGGCATTGTTCATTAACTGATAATCTATTTTAAAAGCCGCGCCGTTCGCCACTTTATAATTCAATCCGAAAATAATTTCATCTCTGTCAAAAGCATCATTGGCCACTAAAATCCCTGCTGTTTCAGCGTGGGTATTGTGTTTTTCATAACGCAAAAATGGTGTTAATTTTTCTACGCCCTTTAAGTCAAAACTATAAGCCACTTCGCCATATAAACCATACATTTCAGAACCTAAATCTTTACCTGTTAACAGATTGTAATCATCCGTATCCGTTAAATTTGTATGAATGTACTGACCTCTTAACTCCAAATTATTGTATTTGTAACGAGCATCCAGCCCAATCATTGAAATACCTACTGTCGATCCTTCAATGGAAGAATCATCCGTTTGGGTTTTTCCAAAATAACCAGACAACCCTAGTCTAAGTCCGGAAATTCCATAAAAATCCACTTTGGTCGATAAATTCGGTGAATTTACCACAGATTCTGCACCTTTCTGGCGGCCTTTGCGGAATCCGTCCGTTCCTCGCAAAATTCCTACACCGGCAGCATACGATTTAAATCCGTTGAATAAATACGCTTGATATTTTAGCGATGCGTTGTCTATTTTTCCCGAAAATCCAATCCCAATTTCTCTCCAGGTTGTCGGCACAATGTAATTATCAACATTCGGACGCTCAACGCCATAAAAAGTTGTTGGCTCATGAAATTCGTTTATAATTCCCATTGGCACTAACATTAAACCAGCCAAAATATTGAAATTTTCGTTTGCTTTGTATTTTAAATACGCCTGTTCAATATAAACTTCCGATACATGTTCATATTCAATTTCCGACATAAAACTTACTTTCTCGTTAAATTTATATCCTAAAAACATGACCAATCTGTGCACGTCTAATTTCCCCGGTGCTGAACCATCAGGTTCGTTATAATCTATTTGTGCATATCCGCCGATAGACACACCTTCTGAAATTTTAGTACCCACATTTTGGGTGTTTTCACTTGAATTTTCTTGTGCAACTCCTATAAAACCAATTAATAATGCTGCGAGTAATTTTATATTTTTCATTTTTGTTATTTGAATTAAATTATCATTATTTAGACTCATTATAAATAAAGTACAAAAATATATAAGAAGAAAGAAATAAAAAAGCTTTATTTAGAATAATTATAAATAAGATGACTTATGTCATATTCTAGAAAAAAATAAAAACGCAGTTAATTGAATTTGAAGTAATTAAGAATTAGCCAAAAATCTTCAACGCTTCATTATAAGCGCTCTCAAAGCTCATCGCATTGATATTTGTGGAAACTTTTTGCTGATTAAAGTAGGAAACTAGCTTTTCCGTAGGCATATTTCCAGTCAAATCATCTTTTGCCATCGGGCAACCACCGTAACCCATAATGGCTCCGTCAAACCGATTGCAACCAGCTTTGTAGGCCGCATCTACTTTTTCAAACCAAGATGTTGATGTTGTATGAAGATGCGCACCAAATTCAATGGATGGATAAGCCGGAATTAAATTCGAAAAAAGATAATCGATAATTTTTGGTGTTGAACTTCCTACAGTATCGGACAAGGATAGAATTTTGACGCCCATTTTTGAAAGTTTCTCTGTCCAGTTTGAGACAATATCAACATTCCAGGGATCTCCGTACGGATTTCCGAAACCCATCGATAAATAAGCGACCACTTCTTTATTGGTTTTTGCGGCGATGCTTAATATTTCATTCAAAATTTCAATGGATTCCGCAATCGTTTTGCCAGTATTACGCATTTGAAAATTTTCAGAAATTGAAAAAGGATAACCCAAATAAGTGATTTTCTCAAATTGCGAAGCCTCTTCTGCCCCGCGAATATTGGCTACAATCGCCAATAATTTACTTTGCGTGTTGTTCAAATCAAGTTTCGACAGCACTTCCACGGTATCTCGCATTTGAGGTATCGCCTTCGGAGAAACAAAACTGCCAAAATCTATAGTGTCATAACCCACCCGCAACAACGCATTTATGTATTGCGCTTTTGCTTCCGTAGAAATAAAATGCGATTTTATGCCTTGCATAGCATCTCGTGGACATTCTATGATTTTCACTTTTTTCATTGGTTTTCAAATATACAATATCCTATCAAAAAAAGAGTATGAAAAAAGCCATTCCCACAAAAACCAAAATTTTAATCCGCTTTAATTTTGTATTAAATGTTGGATTGTTGTTTAAGTATGAAGCAAATTTCCCAGATAATACAGAAACTATTGAAAAAATAATAAGGGATTGAATGATAAATATAATTCCCAATACATAAAATTGCACAATGATATTTTGTGTGGAACTATATAAAAATCCTGGAAAAAATGCCAAAAAGAAAATGGAAACTTTCGGATTTAAAACGTTCATTATAAATCCCTGTTTGTACAAATTAAGTAAACTTCTTTTTTCAACCTTGGCATTTAAGGAAACTTCTTCATTTGAATTATATGTTAAATAAGCTAAATACAATAAATAAATGGCGCCAAACAATTTGATGGCAAAAAATATATTTTCCGACTGTTTTATCAATGCCGAAACGCCAAAAGCAACCAATGTGGTGTGAATAATAATCCCTGAAACCAGTCCGAGTGAGGTCACAATTCCGTATTTTTTGCCGTTGGTCATGCTTTGCACCAATACATATATAATGTCGGGTCCCGGCATAATGGTGAGCAGCATAGATGCGCCAATAAACGACAAAAGAATCTCGTAATTCATTTAAAATTTTTAACGATTTCAAAGTTATCATTTTTCACCAAACAAAAAAACTTGTTTTGGAATCTTAAAATAGTCAAGCCAACTATTCATAAAGACCAAAACAAGTTCTAAACAAAACTATTTTAAGGATTAAAATTTAAAATTCAGCCCCAATTTAAAGTTTCTGCCTTTGGTGGTGTAGCCAATGGTTTCCACATAACTTTCGTTAAAAATATTGTTTGCCTGAACAACTAATAAAAGTCGGTCTTTTATCAAATTGTGGCTAGAAAATAAATCAACCAGACTATAAGCTTTTAAATTAATATTGTCGCCTGTTCCCCATTGGTCAAAATAGGTTCTTTTTGAAATATTTTTAAACCGCAGCGACAAATACGTGTTTTTAATGCTGTTGGTTTCAATTAAAGCGGTGATTTTATGTTTTGGAATATAGTCTATATCAGAATTTTTATAAATATAGGTATGACCAAGTTTCACTGTTGCATCTTTAAAAAGATCGAATTTAATTTCAGTTTCAACGCCTTTTGCGTTCAATTTTTCATTGGAATTTGAGTAAGTCACAAAATCGGGCAAAATAATGGCATTTTCTTCTTCTCTGTAAAAGAAAACCGAATTGATTTCTACCCTATTTTTTAAGGAATAAATAAATCCGAATTCCATACTTTTATCTTCTTCAGGCTTTAAATCCACATTTCCGTATTCCGAAAACAACTGATAAGTGCTTGGCGCAATAAACGCGGTGCTTAATGATGCCAATATTCTGAATTCTTTTGAAAAATTATAGGAAGGATTTAAATTGTAAACCCAATGATTTCCATATTCGCTATGATTGTTAAGCCTTGCGCCAGCATTAATATTGAATCCTGATGCCGCATTATAAACAACCGTAAAATAAGGATCGATGGTGTTGTAATTTGCCAATCCTTCATTGATATCGCCGTACGGACTGTTTGTTTCGTTGCTTTGTTTCTGGTAATTCACGCCCGTAATCAACTGAAATTCATCCGAAAATTTGTAATTATTGATGGCGTCTGCCACATAAGTTTTTCCGGTATATTCAAAATGGTCGGTATCATTTGACCAACTGTTAAAAATATCAAGCATCCTATCGTTTTTGTTATAAGATGCGCTTGCCGACAGTTTTCCTTTTTCATAATCAAAGTTCGAAGAAAAACCAAATCGAAGTTGTTCATTTTCGCCTTTGTTAATATCCGAATCAGAAAATGCCCCGCCGTCAAAATCATACACATTTTTGTCGTAATTGCTAAATAACTGAAAGTTAAGCTTCTCATTAAATTTATAGCCCAAACGCACAAAAGTGTTTGTTGCCTTAAATTCATCGCTTTCAAATTCAACGTTGTTATTTTCATCGCTGGCATCAGACAATCCGGTGATTTTGGAAAAATTACCGGCCGCCAAATAACTGAATTTATTTAAAATGCCATTCACCGTAATATTTTGGTTGAAATCGTTCAAATCCAATTTTGAATCGTTTTGCGAATTGTTGGTTCCCAAGGAAACTTCATAACTTGCAGAAAACG
>CAMDPE010000122.1 GCA_945903795.1 Lutibacter flavus
GACAGCAAAACCAATCTGCCGATAGATCAAGTTACTGTTTCCTTGTTCCAAAATAATAAGTTAATAGATAAACAAACCATCAGCAAAGGCCTGGAATTTAAATTTAATATTGATTGCAAGGAATCCTATAAAATTATCACTGAAAAGGAGAATTATGTAGATGCGGAATTAAGTCTAACAACCGACGATAAAAATAAATCAGAAATCACCAAATCGCTGAAATTAACGCCGATTGAATGCGTTCAATTGTTGAGCGGAAACATTACTGACAGCAAAACGAATTTGGCTTTAAACCAAGTTACCGTTTCGTTATTTCAAAACAATAAATTAATCGAAAAAAAAACCATCAGCAAAGGTTTGGAATTTAAATTCAATATTGATTGTAAGCAATCCTACAAACTTGTTGCTGAAAAGGAGAATTATGAATCTATGGAATTAACAGTTTCATCCGACAATAAAAATAAATCAGAAATCACCAAATTGCTGAAATTAACGCCGATTGAATGCGTTCAATTGTTGAGCGGAAACATTACTGACAGCAAAACGAATTTGGCTTTAAACCAAGTTACCGTTTCGTTATTTCAAAACAATAAATTAATCGAAAAACAAACCATCAGCAAAGGTTTGGAATTTAAATTCAGTATTGACTGCAAGGAAACCTATAAACTTGTCGCTGAAAAGGAGAATTATGAATCTATGGAATTAACAGTTTCATCCGACGATAAAAATAAATCAGCAATCAAAAAATTGCTGAAATTAACGCCGATTGAATGCGTTCAATTGTTGAGCGGAATTGTTACGGATAGCGAAACCAATTTACCGCTGCCAAATGCCACGGTCCATATTTATAGAGGAAAGGAATTAATGGCAAAAATAAGTTTAGATCCTGATGCAACGTTTAACTACAAATTGGAATGTGATATGCCATACAGGTTCACCGTTTCATTAAATAATTATCACAATCTTGTTTCAACAATAAAAACTTCAGATAAAATCAATGAAGCCATCAATATAAAATTGGAAATGGAATCATCCGTTGAATTTGTTGAAGTCCGTGAGCAAAAAATGATTAAAACCAAGACCATTTATTTTGATTTGGATCAATCTTCAATCAGATTGGATGCTGCCATTGAACTGAATAAGGTGATTGCTGTTTTAAGGAAGTATCCAAGCCTTAAAATTGAAATAAAATCGCATACAGACAGCAGGGCTTCTGCCGAATATAATATGAAACTCACAAACGACAGAGCAAAAAAAGTGATTGATTACATCATTTCAAATGGTATAGATTCCAGTCGGGTATCGGGCAGGGGATATGGAGAAACGCAATTGTTGAACAACTGTGCAAAAGGCGTAAAATGCAGTGAAGCAGAGCACCAAATGAACAGAAGAACCGAATTTATCATTACCGACGAATAATTATGAACAAACCAGAAATTACCTTTGATGACTTTACTAAAGTCGATATCAGAATAGGAACCATTATTGAAGTCAATGATTTTTTGAAAGCAAAAAAACCTGCTTATCAGTTAATTATTGATTTTGGTGATTTAGGAATTAAAAAATCGAGTGCACAAATTACGCAGTTATATGCCAAAGATGATTTGCTTCATAAACAGATATTGGCCATCGTCAATTTTAAAGACAAGCAAATTGCCAATTTTATTAGCGAATGTTTGGTGTTGGGTGTGGAAAATGATAAAAAAGAAATAGTGCTAATGCAAGCATCAAGTCCAGCCATCAAAAAAGGGGAGAAAATCAGCTAATTTCTTCATTTTTAGAATATCCAAAAAGTTTCTGGTTTTTAATTATTTCGGGAATTCCTTCCGGAAGCATATATTCCCACCCTTCTTTTCTGCTTGAAATCATTTGCAACACTTTTTTAGCGTAGATTTCTAAGATGTTTGGGTCATAATTTTCTAAATCAACCACTTTCCCGTTGAATTTGAAAAACTTGTACAATTCTTGCATTCGCGGATGTACTTTTAGGTTTTCACTCGTAATAATTTCTCCGGTTTTTATATCTTTCACTGGGTATAAATACACTTTTAAATCTTTATAAAATAATTTTCCAAAAGCTTCCAATATTCCACCGCTTAAATTTCGATAATATTTCTCGTCAAAAATTTGCACAAAATTAGAAACGCCCATCGCCAAACCAATCCGTTTTTTTGTGTATTCTGAAAAATATTCTACCAATTTAAAATATTCCTGAAAATTGGTAATCATCACTTTTTGACCTAATGCGCACAACAATTCTGCCCGGTCAAGAAAATCTCTTTCATCAATTTCTCCTTCCGAAATTAAATTTGAAAAGGTAATCTCAAAAATTACTTTGGTGTTTTCTGGAATAACCTTTTTTTCATTTTTAAAATGTTCTACTGCACATTTGTAGAGATCAATATTTAATTTAGTTACTGGCCTAAAACTGCCTCTTAAAACTAAAATATTGGCTTTATAAAGCTGTTCCGCAGGCAATAAATTATTCCCGTCATGACCAAACATTACCGCATTGGTCATTCCATTTTTAACCAATAACAAACTCATTAGGCGATTATCTACATAAGAAAAACGCGCTCCGGAGAAATTAATCATGTCAATTTCCAATTGAAATGCATCTAAATTATCGTACAATGATTTTAAGAGTTCTCTAGGATTGTCATTTAAATAATATGCGCCATAAATAAGATTTACGCCTAGCGCCCCCAAAGTTTTTTGCTGCAATTTGGCATCAATTTCTTTAAATCGAACGTGTAAAATAATTTCATTGTAGGGTTCAGATGGGTCAAGTTGAAATTTAAGCCCAACCCAGCCATGTCCTTTAAATTTTTTTGCAAAATCAATCGTAGTCACTGTATTTGCAAAGGTGAAAAACATTTTTTGAGAATGATGTTTTCTAATTAACCGATCTTCAAGCAGCTTAATTTCATAACCAAGCATTTTTTTTAACCGTATTTCTGTAACATATCTATTGTCATCCTCCACGCCATAAATAGCATCGGAGAAATCTTTATCGTACGCACTCATCGCTTTTGCAATAGTTCCTGAAGCGCCGCCCGCCCTAAAAAAATTACGAACTGTTTCTTGTCCGGCACCGATTTCTGCAAAGGTGCCATAAATACTCTTGTTTAAATTTATTTTTAAAGCTTTTAATTCGATGGAAGGTACTGTGGAGATGTTAATGTCACCTTTTAATTTTAAAGTCATTTTTGATTTTTAATTAAAGCAAAAATACAAAATTAGTTACTTAATTATCCCAATATTAAAAAAGAGGCTGAAGTTTAAACCTCAGCCTCTTTTAAAAATAAATTTTTAAAATTAATTACATATTTTTAAGTTCACTTACCAATTCAGTTAAAGCAGCTTTTGCATCTCCAAAAAGCATGGACGTTTTCTGATTGTAAAATAATTCATTTTCAATACCAGCATAACCGGCATTCATACTTCGTTTATTCACGATAATATTTTTGGCGTTTTCCACATTTAAAATTGGCATACCATAAATTGGACTTGAAGGATCAGTATGTGCGGCCGGATTTACAACATCATTTGCACCAACGATCAACACAACATCCGTGTTAGGAAATTGAGGGTTTATATCGTCCATTTCCACTAATTTATCATAAGACACATTGCTTTCTGCCAACAACACATTCATATGTCCGGGCATACGTCCGGCAACAGGATGAATGGCGTATTTCACATTAACTCCTTTTCTGGTCAAGAGTTCTTCAAGTTCATGAATTACGTGCTGCGCCTGCGCAACAGCCAATCCATAACCAGGAACAATTACCACATTGGTCGAGTAATTTAGCATTACAGCGGCATCACTTGCGCTTGTTTTTTTGATAGATCCGCCAGTTTTTCCAACAGAAGCTACAGCAACTTCCCCACTGCTTCCAAAAGAGCCAAATACAACATTTGAAAGTGATCTATTCATTGCCTTACACATGGCAAAAGTTAAAATTAATCCGGCTGAACCAACTAAAATACCACCTACCAACATCACCATATTGCCATATAAAATACCCGTAATTGCTGCAGCGATTCCAGTTAAGGAATTAAGAAGAGAAATTACAACCGGCATATCTGCGCCTCCAATTGGCGCTACAAACAAATAGCCATAAATTAAAGAAGCAATTAGCAAAACATAAATTAAAATTAAACTGTCAGTATTCATCATCACTATATATGCTCCAAAAGCAACAAGTGCCACAAAGAGTAAATTATTAATGAGATTGTAGTTTGGAAGTCTAAGATCTTTCATAGAACCATCTAATTTTGCCCAAGCCACAATACTTCCTGTGAAAGTGATACTTCCAATTATAATGGCTGATAAAATAGTTGTTACAATGGCAGATGAAGCTTTGTTGGCATCATCCACACCTACATTTTTGCTAAATTCAATTAATCCGATTAAAAGCGAGCTTCCTCCACCAAAACCGTTAAATAAGGATACCAATTCCGGCATTTTTGTCATTTTAACTTTCATCGCCATATACCAGCCAATAATGGATCCTAAGGCAATAGCAGCTATAATAAGAGAATAGACAAGTACAGAAACCGTTTTGAATAATGGCACAACTTCGCCTGTTTCCAATACTTTTTCCTGTAAAAACAAAGTTCCTATAATTGCGAGAATCATACCTGCTCCCGAAATTAAATTTCCTCTTTTAGCTGTTGCAGGGTGCCCCAACATTTTTAAACCGATTACAAATGTAATTGTTGCAATCAAATAGATAATACCTAATGCTATACTCATTATTTTTTCTTTTTAAACATTTGTAACATTCTGTCGGTTACGGCAAAACCACCGATCACATTTATAATTCCAAATACTACAGCGATAAATCCTAAAGCCAAAGCTAAATAATCTGTTGGATCTGCCTGCAGCATTACAATGATTGCACCAACAATTACAACGCCGCTGAGCGCATTAGCTCCTGACATTAATGGTGTATGCAATACGGTTGGTACATTTTTTATCAATTCAACCCCAATAAAAATGGCCAATATGAGGATGTAGAATAATTCAAGATTATCGCTAAGAAATGCTATTAATTCATTCATGATTTATCTAATTTTTTAGTTTTTTCTAATTTTCCCTTCATGCACAATTAAAGTGCCGTCGGTAATTTCTTCTTCCAATTCCCACTTAAATTGATTTTCTGCAGTTAAATGCATTAAGAAATTGTACATATTTTTTGCATACAATTCGCTGGCATTTGTTGAAACGCTTACTGGAGCCATAGTTGATCCAATAATTTTCACACCATGTTTTACCACTGTTTTGTCCATTTCACTGATCTCAACATTACCGCCTTGTGCAGCAGCTAAATCAATAATCACCGCACCATTTTTCATTTGTTTTACCTGTTCTTCAGTAATCAAAACAGGTGCTTTTCGTCCTGGAACCATTGCTGTGGTAATCACCAAATCAGCTTCAAATAAAGATTTGTTAACGGCTTCTTTTTGTCGGCGCGCATAATCTTCAGAGGCTTCTTTGGCGTAACCGCCTTCAGATTGTTCTCCTGTATTATCAACCGAAATAAATTTTGCACCTAAAGATTCCGCTTGTTCTTTTGTCTCCGTTCTAATGTCCGTAGCCATCACCACAGCACCTAAACGTTTTGCGGTTGCAATTGCCTGTAAACCGGCAACGCCAATGCCGTAAATCAATACTTTTGAAGGGATAATTGTTCCTGCGGCAGTCATCATTAACGGAAATATTCTGGTCATTTCATTGGCGCCCACAATCACCGCTTTATAGCCGGCCAAGTTACTTTGTGAACTTAAAACATCCATATCCTGAGCTCTAGAAATACGCGGCATGGCATCCATTGAGAATGCTGTTGCGCCAGTTTCTGAAATTGCCTTAATCAATTCAGGGTTTGACAAGTAATACAATTGACTCATCAAAATTTGGCCTTTTTGAACCAATTTTAAATCTTCTTCTGTAAATGGATTGATTTTTATACGGATATTTGAATCTTTAAAAACCGCCTCTTGTTTTTTAATGGAAGCGCCAGCAGCTTCATAATCTGAATTTTTAAATGATGAAGCAATTCCGGCTTCTTCTTCAATTAAAACTTCAAATCCTTTTTCAACGAGAAGTTTGGCAATATTGGGCGAAATCGCTACCCGATTGTCCCCTTTTTGTGTTTCTTTTAAAACGCCTATTTTCATATATGTAAGGTTTTGTTGTGTTTAAAATTAGTTGGAATATTTAATTTATTCATTTGAAAGAATTTTTGAAATAACGCAATAAAAAGCAAACTGGCAAAAATGCCAGTTTCAAAAATATATAGTATGAAATTTAACAAAAGAACACAAAAATCTCCAAAAGTGTATTTAAGTGAATTTGATGGGTAAATAGACATTATTTGGTGCTTATTCATTTTATATTGTTAAAAGTTGTAAATATAAGTAATTATTTTCAGCTTAAATGTTTATAAGATTCACTTTTTTAGTGACCTATATTTTTAATTAAATTGATGATTTAAGATATTATTATGAAGACAAATATTATAAAATTTATCACAATGTTAAATAAATAACAAATTGAATTAAATTTTCCCTACTTAAATTTAGTCTTTTTTGCCCTAAGCAACTTATATTTGTAATTCTATTATTTAACAATGCATATTAAAATAACTTTTTTAGGCACGGGAACTTCCCAGGGAATTCCAGTTATTGGAAGCACACACCCAGTATGTTTCTCATCTGATAAGCGTGATAAGCGTTTGCGTGTTTCAATTTTGGTGGAATGGGATAATTTTACGTATGTGGTAGATTGCGGGCCTGATTTTAGGTATCAAATGTTGCGAGCAAATGTCACTAAAATTAATGGTGTTTTATTTACACATATACATGCAGACCATACTGCGGGTTTAGATGATTTACGTCCTTTCAGTTCGCAGCTTGGTGCAGTTCCCATATTTGCAAAAAAGGATGTTTTAGAGAATTTAGCGAGGCGATTCGATTATATTTTTAACGAGGAAGATAAATACATTGGTGCACCCAGCGTGCAACAAAATGAGATAAAAAATGAACCGTTTTTTATACAAAATTTAAAGGTGGTTCCTATAGATGTTAATCACGGCAACCTTCAAATTTTTGGGTATAGGTTTCACAACATCGCTTATTTAACCGATGTTAAATCCGTTTCAGAAGAAGAAAAATTAAAATTACAAAATTTGGATGTGCTCATCATCAATGCGCTCCGTCTCGAAACGCATCCCACGCATTTGAGTTTGGCCGAGGCCATTGAATTAAGCCAGGAATTAAAGGCAAAAAAAACTTATTTTACGCATATCAGCGTTCGGTTGGGATTTCATGCAGATGTTCAAAAAGCGCTTCCAAAAAATATGTTCTTGGCTTATGACGGGTTGGTTTTAGAAGCATAAATGAAAAAACAAACCAAAATAAAAATAGTGTTTTGGCCGTTACCGCTCAAAAAGCGATCGTGCTTTTCGCTATAATCTTTTTAGCAGTTAAAATTGCTAAAAAGGATTTCCGCTACAATCACTAACGCACATTAAATTAGTAATTATAATCTTTTTTACACTCAATGTTAATTTTCTTGATTAAAAAAGCGCCTGCCTTTATTTTACTATTTGATAAAAAAATATTGTTTTATTTGAAGTATAGTATAATGAATTTTTAAATCTTCAGTTTTTTTGGAAGCAATTAGCAATAACCCAAACCTCATAGTTACACATAACTAAAATTAATTTTGGTAAAATCTTTGTTTTTAGTATTAATTTGATATTTTCGCTCCTTAATGTTTAAACTTAATTTAATGAAACGTTTTTTTATTATAATTTCTTTTTTTATGGCTGTGGTTGCAGTGGCACAAAATGCTAACAGTGTAGCATTTGAACAACAAAAAATGAAACAGGCTTTAGAGTTTGGCGATAAAACTGTTGCTGCAAATGCTATGTATTCTATCATTTTACTGGAAGGTCCAAAAAGTGTTTATAAGGACAGTTTGGCCTATTTGTACTTTAACGATCGGAATTTTATTTCATGTTTTTTGGTAACCAATGATATTTTGAAAACCAAACCTGAAAATTTGGATATGATGGAAATGGGAGCCATTTCTTTGGAATCAATGGGGGCAGCTGAAAAAGCGATTGAGGCCTATCAAAAATTATTTGCAAAAACCAATACCAATTATCACGCTTATAAATTGGCCGGATTGCAATTTGGAATGAATAAATTTGAGGATGCGTTTGTTTCAATCAAAAAAGCGGACAAACTTCCTGATGATGGCATTACTAAAATAACTTTTCAGGTTAATAAAAATTACAACGAGCAAGTCAATTTAAAAGCGGCTATTGCTTATTTGGAAGGTATTATTGCACAAAATTTGACTAAAAACAATGAGGCAAAACTCAGTTTTGAGCGCGCCATTAAATTATTCCCGGAATTTGTGCTTGCAAAAACCAAGTTGGATGCTTTAAATGCTGAAATCAAACAATAATTTTTACTTAAAAAGTTTTATTTTGAAAATGCCTGAAGTAATTAATTACTTCAGGCATTTTTTGTATTTTGAATGTTGTATTATCTTAATTTCTCAGCCAAATAAGGTGCCGTATAAGATTTTTTGCATTTTATAAGATCTTCCGGCGTTCCCTGAAAAATGAGTTCACCTCCCAGTTTTCCGCCTTCTTTTCCCAAATCAATCACATAATCGGCGCATTTTATCAAATCGATATTGTGTTCAATTACAATAATGGAATGGCCGTTTTCAATTAAAGCGTTAAAAGATTTTAACAGTTTTTTGATATCGTGAAAATGCAAACCAGTTGTGGGTTCATCAAAAATAAAAAGCGATTTGTCCTGTCGCGTTCCTTTCACTAAAAAGGAAGCCAGTTTAATGCGCTGCGCTTCACCGCCCGAAAGGGTAGAAGATGATTGGCCCAATGTAACATAGCCCAAGCCAACATCTTGCAACGGTTTTAATTTTTTGGCAATTTTTGTCTCTCTATGTTTTGTAA
>CAMDPE010000123.1 GCA_945903795.1 Lutibacter flavus
TATCTGGTTTTCATAAACAAAAAAATATCGGCGTTTTTAATGCCGATATTATATATAAATTTTAAAAAAATAATTATTTGCGCTTCATCATCCTCTAATTATTCTTAAAATAACTGCAATAACCGCAATTACCAATAAGATATGAATGATTCCTCCAACTTGGAATCCCAAGAACCCTATGGCCCAAAGAATAACTAAAATGACTGCAACAGTGTAAAGTAGATTTCCCATGATAAGTTTTTTAAATTAATTAATTATTTAGTTGATATTTAAAATTGGCTACCTGCCTTAATGGCTAATTATAAAAAATTGTTTACTCATTTTTAACCGTAAAGTTTTTAAAGGCTTCTCCTAGATCATTCATATCCTTGTTAAAGGCTGTTTTAAATGATTCCCAATTGTCTTTTCCGTCTGCTTTATACTCATCCATTTTAATTTTTAACTCACTATTTTTTTGTTCCAGAATGACAATTTGTTGAAGTGAATATGTTTTTACATCTTTTTTTGCATATTCAATTTTGACATTAAATTCAGCAATTTTTTGCTTGTTAGAATCAATCTTGGCTGCTGTTTCTTTCTTAAAATTTTCAATATCAGCGAGGTATTCTTCTTTTGCAATATTAAAATCATCTTTGGCTTTAATAGCTTTTTCTTCTGCTTTATCTAATTTTTCTGCAGCAGTGTTACAACTTGTAAAACTGGCAACTGTAAACAATAAAGTTAAGGAAAGAGTAAAAATTAATTTTTTCATTTTTCAGTTTTTGTTAATCCTAATTATTATAAAGTTGAAATGATTTTAAGTATTTCTTCTTTTGATTTTCCAAGTTTTACTTGAAGTTTATCCACCACATCATCCTGTTTTCCTTCTACAAATAGCAAATCATTGTCTGTAAGTTTGGCGAATTTTTTTTTGAGTTTTTCTTTTGTCTCATTCCAGGTTTTTCTTAATTCTGCTGAATTTTTCATATCTCTACCATCTCAAATTGTTCATTAATTTTCATATGGTAAAGGTATGCCACATTGTAATTTATGATATTACATGATTTTTTATAAAAGTTACATAATTCACACCTTAAATGGATTTTTTAGAGTTGAACACTGAGAATTTAACAACTGATACTAATTCTAATTTTTTATTGTGAGGCCAACAATTAAAATAGAGCAACCTTTATTTTGTTATGGCTATTTGCCATTGTGTAACCTTACATTAACATAACAAGTATGCTCATTTAATAATGAGATTGTTACATAACTATTTTTAGAAGTTGCAAGATTCACACATGAACAAACCACTTGGCTCTGAATAGTGAGTGGCAAGTATTCTGAAGATTTATTTGTAGATAAATGTGTTATGCTGTTTTCAAGGAAATTAGGAGAATACTATTAGCCATAAAAAAAGACCATCTTTTCAGACAGCCTTTTTTAGGGAGTTGATTATTTTTAAATTTATTCTGGTTTGTTAACCGTATTCATTTGCATAGTCACTGCTGTTTGGGCCAACATTCTTCCATTCATGGTTGCGCCTGTTTGCATATTGATTCCTGTTTGCCCTAAAATGTTTCCTTCGAAATGACTTGTTGTTCCAAACGTAACAGCATCTGACACTACCCAGAAAATATTTTTAGCTTGAGCACCGCCTGCTAAAGTAACCCTTACTGAAGAACTCATTTTTAGTGTTCCTGCAACTTGAAAAATAAAGATGTCAGTTGGGCTGCCAGAAATTGTGATATCTGTTGGGATATTCACGGAACTAGACCATTTATAAAGACCTGGTAAAAGTGTTTTACCACCAATTGTTCCAGCGCCTAAATTCAAGTAATCCGGATTGGATCTTCCGGCAGCATCTGTATATGCAGTTTGCATATCACCAATGGCTGAAGTTAACATAGTGGCACTTGTAGTTTTACAAGCTGGACCTGCAGCATCAACTGAAAATACAGAACCTGTTACTTCAGTGCAATTTACTACCATTGCTGCTCCAGTAATTGGGCTTGTTCCAATATCTCCTGTAATTGATGATTTATAAACACTGGTAATTCCAGTTTTTGATAAAATAACGAAGTCGCCTGCAA
This sequence comes from Lutibacter flavus, assembly GCA_945903795.1. Classification (GTDB taxonomy): domain Bacteria; phylum Bacteroidota; class Bacteroidia; order Flavobacteriales; family Flavobacteriaceae; genus Lutibacter; species Lutibacter flavus_A. Next base: position 2,073 of record CAMDPE010000123.1, read on the forward strand.
CTCCTAAGTTAACTGTTTTTAATTCATTGTCTTTTGATTGTTCAAAAGAAATTTCTTTACCTAAAACAGCTGAATCAGTTCCTGCAGTTAAATCTGCGTCTTGGTCGTTTGTACAACTTCCCAATAATACGAATAACAGCATTGCTGAGATTTGGGTTATATTATTTAGTTTCATTATGATGATTTTTGAACTGAAACTTAGTTGTCTCAGTTATTAATAGGTCAAAGGTGGCTTCATTTATTAAAGGTTGGGTTATACAATTTTTTAAAATAGTTACACAATTCACACCTTTTTGAAATGTAGATGTAAAAAAACAGTTAATATACTGATATTTAGTTATTTCTGATAATATGAAAATTGATGGAACTTTAACAAAACAAAAAAGCACCACTTTTAAAAAGTGATGCTTTAAAAAAAATATATAACCTAGAGTCTATCATCAAACAAACTTTAGAGCTTTTATCTTATTTCTTTTTCCTGTCCATAGCAACAATTACAATTCCTCCAACCAGCAATATTACACCAACAATTGGTGACCATTGTACCGGGTTTTCTTTTTCCATACTCATTTGCATTGGACCTAAATCTATCACTTTTTCTGTGGTTACATAACTGAAACCGGTGTAAATCATCATCAATATTCCTATGATTGCTAACACGATTCCTATTGTTTTTGTTTTCATAATACGAGTGTTTTTATGATTTTTCTATTGCTTCAATTAATTTATCTAGATGTTTTTCATTTTCCTCACTTTGAATTTCAAGTTCTTTATCAGCGGCTATACTTAACAATAATGCGTTTTCTAAATTAGAATTGATTAATGCGTCTAAATGTTTTCCTGTTTGATTGTTTTATGCAAAACGTCTTTATTCGCATTCACTAATTCAACGGTGTTATCTTTAATTTTCAATGATTAAATTTGATGCCCGTTCTTTTTTTGTTTTATCCTTATCATTCATAATGGTTTGGTGATGTAATGAAGTTGGTTTACTGGTTTATTGAAAGTGGGTTTCAGCATTTTTAGCATTTGCTAAAATAAAGATCAAATTAATTTAAATAGACGTTATGCTTCGTCTTTTGTGGTGCGAATGAGGCTAATACCTGCAATAAAAAATACGATACCTAAGACACCAAAAACAACAAGTGATTTAATCGCATAATTACTGTCAGAGCTATTTACAAATAATATGGCGGTATAGATTAAACCACCAATTCCGAGGACGGTAAGTAATGCCCCAAAGATTCTTTTTAAATTCATTTTTTTAAGTTTAAGGATTTAAAAAAAAAACATTGGAGATATAGGCTATTTTGCAGTCTATAATAACCAATGTTTTTGTGTTTAATTATTTAACTGTTAACTTTTAGAATTGGAATTTTAATCCTAATGCAAGATCAGAACCATAATTGTTCTTGTAATAACCATTCCCACCAAATTCTGGTCTAAAATCTAAAGAGATTAACAATGGAATATCAAAATTATATTCAAGTCCTATGTCACCTGCAGCAAATGCAAATGTATCATTATAATGTTCATTGTTATAATCATAATTATAACTACCTAATCCACCACCTACACCAACATACCAATTGAAACCTCCATCGATGTTCATTACCCATTGGTATAAAGCAGCTAACTTAATTGCATCATCATCATACCCATTATTATTGAAGTCTTTTCTGTTTCTCCAACCTAAATCAAGTTCAAGTCTATTGTTGCTTCCCAAAGCTCTTTGGTAAGTGATTTCAGTTCCGAAACCACCACTGTCGCCTAAACGTAAACCTAATGCATTTTTAGAAATCTCCTGAGCTTGTGATGTAAATGCTAATCCAATTAGCATAATTCCTGATAAAATTAATTTTTTCATTTTTTAAATTTTGAATTTATTTCTTGCTTTTTATTGCCCTTTCCAATTACCCTAACAGTTATCAGTTTTGTATAACCAAGCAAGCCGTTTTTTATAGTGGGTTCTGGTCTCCACTTTTTTATTTGTAATCTTTTCGTGATTTTATATATTGAATAAACACCATTAAAACTACGATGCAAAGATGTGTACTTATAGGATGGTAAGTGTTACATAATTTTATTAATAAGTTATATTATTCACACATTACAATAATTTAATTGTATTTCTAATTTTAAATAGTATTACTTTTTTTAATATTATTTAAAATATTTCACAAAAAAACCTGCCAGAATAAATCAAATGCAGGATATAAATTTAGGGTACTTTATAGCTGCTTTTTGAAAACTGACAGGATTAAATTGTAAAATAGATATATGATAATTTAGCTTTTTGCTGATATCGGCTATTATTTTTGCGCTTCAGCTTTTGGCATTTTCTTTTCAATAAAATCAGAAACTTCGCTTTTTAGCTTGTCAAATTTTTTATTGGCCAAATCTATATTCTTAGTGAATTTTTTTTCATAGTCTTTACCTTTTTTAGTAATTTTTTTTCTGGTATCCGAACCTTTAGCTGGAGCGAATAAAATACCTGCAAGGGCACCTGCAGCGATACCCGCCAATAAACCTAATACTACTTTTCCTGAACTCATATTCTTTGTTTTTAATATTAATTAAAATAATTATCACCAGCAAATTTCAGATAATTGTTAAAGGAAAGTGTTACACAATTTTAGGAAAGAGTTATATCATTCACACTTTGATATACTTTGATTTGTAGATTTCTCTAAAGGTTTAATTGTTTTTAGGGCACTATTTAATAATTGGGGTTTAAAAAAACAATAAATATGGTTGCTTTAAATTAAAAAAGTCCGTTCAAATAGAAACGGACATATGTGTTTTTATGTATGGTTGACACATCAGTAAATAGGCTATTGTCAGTATAATAAATTTTTAATAGCTAATTATTTTTTGGCATTACATTCTTTCCATATACCAATTCAATTGTTTTTCAATTTTTTTGAATTTAAAAATAGCCGTAATTATTTTTTGCAAACGTAAGAAGGCAGTTTCGCTTTTTACCACATAGTCAAACGCACCATGATGCATGCAGCTTATGGCAATGTCAATTTTATCTTGTGAGGAAAGCATTATCACCGGAATATTTGCATTTATAGCTTTTATTTTGTCTAATGTTTCAATTCCGTTTATCGCTTTTTTGTTTATACCATCCAAATAATAATCCAATATTATCACATCTGGGTTATGTGATAAATTTTCAAGACAAAGTTCACCCGTTGCATAAGTTTCAATGGTAAAATCACCATGTTGAAGGAATTCAATTTCTAATAATTTTAAAGAAACCGCATCATCATCTACCAAAAAAATTTTTATTTTATTTCCGTTATTCATTTGTATTGTTTTTTATTGTATTTAATTCAATTTTTAATTCATCACAAGCCTGTAAACAAACTTCTTCAAGCTTCAGTACCATTTCTGAGATGCCTTCTGCTTGTTGCTGCGTGCTTGCATATTCCTGAACCTGTCTTGCCATGTTTTCATAATCAACACTGATACCCATAATTGAAAACGAAGGGATTATTTTATGGACAGTTGCATGCAATGTTTTCCAGTCTTTTTTTGATAAACTTTTTTTCATTTCGCTTATTAAAGGTGGAGTTTGTTCCAAATAAAGGGAAATCATTTCCATCATAAGAACCCGATTGGATTTGGTTCGGGTATTCAAATAATTTAAATTGGTACATTTAATTTTTATGGTTTTTGCCAACTCTCGCACATCAGGTTCTATTGCTAAGGTTGTTTTTTTTAAATAACCTACCATTTTTGAATACAATAACCTTTCATCAACTGGCTTTGCAATGTAATCATCCATACCAACTGCCTTGCATTTTGCCAAATCTACAGTAGTAACATCAGCTGTTAGTGCAATGATTGGAATATTTGATTTCATTTCATTTCTAATGTATTCTGTGGCTTCAAAACCATTCATTTCCGGCATCTGCAAGTCCATCAAAATAAGATCGTACTTTTTGGTTTGCATTTTTTCTATGGCTATTTTTCCATTGCTGGCAATATCGCATTCAAATCCAAAATCATCCAATAAAGTTCTCATCAACAATTGATTGAGCGCTATGTCTTCAACTACCAATACCTTTATATTGGTGATATCTGTATCTAATTCTATGAGTTCCATATCTAATTCGGCATCTGCTTTTGTTTTCAAAAAGCTTAAAGTAAAAGTGAAATTTGATCCTTCATTTACTTTACTTGTTACATTAATACTTCCTCCTTGCGGTTCTATCAACTGTTTAACAATCGCTAAACCCAATCCGGTTCCTCCATACAAACGAGAGGTGCCACTTGAAGCTTGTTGAAAATTTTCAAAAATCCGGTCTATTTTATTTTCCGGTATTCCTATTCCTGTATCTGAAACTGAAAACTCGATAGTCACTTTCTGATTATCTTCATTTAGCAATTTGGCCGCAACGGTGATTTTTCCTTTAGTGGTAAACTTTACGGCGTTGCTAACTAAATTCATGATAATTTGGTGTAATCTTACAGGATCTCCAACCAATACACTAGGTATTTTATCGTCGTATACTTTTACCAATTTTAAATTCTTTTCCTGAATTTTAGTTTCGAATAAATGAAGCATGGCGGAAATAGAGATGGCCATTTTAAAAGGTATTTGCTCAAATGTCATTTTCCCAGCATCAACTTTTGCGAGGTCAAGTATATCGTTGATTAGAACAATGAGTGCATCGCCGCTTATTTTAATGGCTTTCAGATATTCTTTTTGTTTTGGGGTTAATTCTGTTTTTAACACCACTTTTGTAAAGCCAATAATTGCATTCATTGGTGTGCGAATTTCGTGGCTCATATTCGACAAAAATTGCTGTTTAGCTTTCATGGCGTCTTCTGCAATTTTGGTCGCTTTTTCTGCTTTTATTTTTGCGTGTTCTGCAATTTCTGTTGCCAATTCTGCAAACACCATCGCTTCTGTTAATTCTGTGGCTATTCTTTTTTGCTCAGTAACATCTCTTGCAACAATCACAACGCCTTCAACATTTCCCTCATCATCTTTATAAACAGATCCATTAAACAATACATCGGTCAATTTGCCATCTTTATGGCGAAGTGTCAATGGAAAATTGTTCACTGATCCATTTGCAAAGACTTCCTGATAAACACCACGCGCCTTTTGAGGTTCTGTAAAATAATCAAGAAAATCTGTGTCTGTTAATTCTTCTCTGGTAAGTCCGGTAATATTGGTTAAAGCCTCATTCATATCGGTAATCTTTCCTGCAGAACTAATTGTTATAAGAGGGTCTAAACTTGCTTCAATAAGACTAAGAGAATATTGGGAATCTAATTTAATATCAATATTTGAAGCCTCAAGTTCTCTATTTGCAATGCCTTGTTTTACTGCCTCAATATTTTGTTTTGCAAGTTCTTCATTGGCAAGAACAAGTTCAGCCGATCTTTTTTCTTTTACTTTTGTTTGAAAAACAAGTTCTTCATTGGCGATTACTAACTCTGCTGCACGTTTTTCTTTCTCTTTATTTTGAAAAGCCAGTTCTTCATTGGCGATTACTAACTCTGCTGCCCGTTTTTCTTTTACTTCATTTTGATAAGCAAGTTCACTGTTTGCAATTACCAATTCAGCGGCTCTTTTTTCTTTCTCATTGTTTTGAAAAGCCAGTTCTTTGTTGGCAACGCCTAGTTCTTGTGCCCTTTTTTCTTTCTCAATATTTTGAAAGGCCAATTCTTCATTTGCAATCACAAGCTCCGCAGCCCTTTTTTCTTTCTCATCGAATTGAAAAGCCAGTTCTTCATTGGCAATGACCAATTCGGCGGCTCTTTTTTCTTTTACTTCATTTTGAAAAGCCAGTTCTTCATTAGCAATTGCTAATTCAGCAGCCCTTTTTTCTTTTTCATCATTTTGAAACGCAAGTTCTTTATTTGCGATAGCCAACTCATCTGCACGTTTTCCTTTTTCTTCATTTTGAAATGCAAGTTCTTTATTCGCGATAGCCAACTCATCTGCCCGTTTTCCTTTTTCTTCATTTTGAAAGGCCAATTCTTCGTTGGCAATACCTAATTCTTGTGCACGTTTTTCTTTCTCAACATTTTGGAAGGCTAATTCTACGTTGGCAATACCTAATTCTTGTGCGCGTTTTTCTTTTTCAACATTTTGAAAGGCTAATTCTACGTTAGCAATGCCTAATTCTTGTGCGCGTTTTTCTTTTTCAACATTTTGAAAAGCTAGTTCTTCGTTGGCAATAATTAATTCTTCTGCCCGTTTTCCTTTTTCTTCATTTTGGAAAGCCAATTCCTTGTTGGCTTTTCTTAAGTCTACTGCCCATTTTTGGGCGGTAACATCTCGTGCAGCGGCAAAAACGCCAAGAACCTTTCCTTTTTCATCTTTATAAACAGAAGCGTTGTAGGATACATCGGTTAAATTTCCATTTTTATGTTTAATAGTTAATGGATAATCTACCACAAAACCTTTATCAAAAACCTGAAGATAAATTTCTTTAGCTTTTTTTGGGTCTGTAAAATAATCTGAAAAATCAGTATTTATTAAGTTTTTTCTTGTAATACCGGTAACTTTTATGGAGGCCTCGTTAACGTCGGTTATCTTTCCATCCACGCTTATGGCAACAAATGGATCTAGGCTGGCTTCTATTAAGCTTCTAGTGTAATTTGTATTTTTGCTTGTTTGTGATTCCATTTTAAGTTTTGATACCTTAATTAAATTGGGTAAATTTAAATATTTCTTTTAGCAGCTTAAATTTCGCTAATTTGATTTCCAATTTCTTCAATCGGACTTCTTCTTTTATCTTTCATTTGTTTAAAATGCGAAGGAGAGAGTCCTGTAACTTTTTTAAATTGATTGGATAAATGCGCCACACTACTGTAGTTCATTTTC
>CAMDPE010000124.1 GCA_945903795.1 Lutibacter flavus
TTATTATGCTTATTATTTTGATAATACATGTTGGGGTTACCTTAACATTTGGCTATAAATGGATATTTTGATGAATGAAGTACTTATAGAAGAAATCGTAATTTATGGGACAGTCTTTTTAATATGCCTCATCACCATCTTTTTTTATCTGAGGAAGAAAAAAGTAAAATCGATAGTTGTTGAAAAAAAAGTCGCCATAGCCAAAGAAGAAGGTTTGTTTGAACCCGTTTCTTTGCATCCTCATATTGATTTAAATATATGCATAGGAAGTGCTGCATGTATTGCAGATTGCCCAGAAAAAGATATTTTAGGAATTGTAAACGGTAAAGCCACCGTGATACAAACATCAAATTGTGTGGGTCATGGAGCCTGCTTTCACGCCTGCCCTGTAGAAGCAATTTCACTGCGTATTGGTACAGAAACTCGAGGTGTAGATTTACCGCATATCAATCAAAATTTTGAAACCAATAACAAAGGAATATATATAGCCGGAGAGTTGGGTGGAATGGGGCTGATAAAAAATAGTGTTGAACAAGGGCAACAAGCCATAGAAAGTATGGTGAAAAATAAAAAACCCTCTAAAGAAAATGTAATAGATGTAATCATTATTGGTGCCGGACCTGCCGGTATTTCAGCATCTTTGGCCGCTAAGAAATATGGTTTATCCTCCATTACTTTAGAACAAGACTCGTTGGGAGGAACTGTTTATACTTTCCCCAGAAAAAAAATAGTGATGACTGCTCCTATGGATTTGCCATTATACGGTAAAGTAAAATTATTTGAAACATCAAAAGATGAATTGCTTCAATTATGGAAAAAAGTGATTGCCACGAATGATTTAAAAATTGTTGAACACACAAAAGTTGAAAATATTATTCCTTCAGCTAATGACACTTTTAAAGTAATGACAAATACAGGTGAAGAATATATTTGCAATAATGTGTTGCTTTCCATAGGAAGAAGAGGCAGCCCAAGAAAATTAAATGTGTTAGGAGAAGACTCTGAGAAAGTGGCTTATCGACTAATTGAATCGGAAAGAATACAAGATCAAAATATTATTGTTGTTGGAGGTGGGGATTCTGCCATTGAATCTGTTCTACTATTGAAAGACAGAAATAAAGTGACACTTTCTTACAGAAGTGATAAGTTTTCAAGATTGAAACCCAAGAATAGAATAAAAATTAATGAAGCCATTGAAAACAATACAATTAAGGTGTTGCTTAACTCAAACTTAATTTCTATAAACGAAAAAAGTGTAATTATTAATACTGCAGAAAATGAAATTCCAATGGAAATTGAAAATGACCTGGTATATATTTTTGCCGGCGGGGAATTACCTACGGCCTTTTTGCAAAAGACCGGAGTTGAAATTTCAAAACGATTTAATTATATTATGAAAAAACATTGATAATTAAGAATGAATCAATTTTTTAAACATATTATCCTACTGTTTTTATTTAATGCTACTTATAACTATGCGCAAATTTCTCCTGGTGATTTAACTAATGCTCACGCAAAGTATGAAGGAATGAGCAATTGCACCTTATGTCACGATTTGGGTAAAAAAGTATCGAATACCAAATGTTTGGATTGCCATAAAGAAATAAAAGCCCTTATTACACAAAAAAAAGGTTATCACTCAAGTACAGAAGTTAAAAGTAATGACTGCTTTAAATGTCATAGTGAACATCACGGTCGAAAATTTGAGATGGTTCGGTTTGATGAGAAAAAATTCAAACACGATATTACCGGCTACAAATTAGATGGAAAACACGTGGTAATTGATTGTAAAAAATGTCATGTTTCAGATAATATTAAAAATGTTGAGCTTAAAAAAAGACCAAATACATTTTTGGGATTAGACTCAAAATGTTTATCGTGCCACGATGATTATCATCAAAAAACATTGTCCACCAATGATTGCGCTTCTTGCCATAATACAGAGAAATTTAAACCTGCAGCTAAATTTGACCATAATAAAACCGATTATAAATTAAAAGGCAAACACGAAACTGTTGATTGTAAAAAATGCCATGAAATAAGCAAAAAAAACGGCAAAGATTTCCAAAAATTTAATGGTATTCCATTTAACGATTGTAAATCTTGTCATAACAATCCACATAATGAAAAAATAAATGTTGCTTGCACACAATGCCATACAGAAGAATCATTTACCCTTTTTAAAGGAAGAGGAAAATTCAACCACAATAGCACAAATTTTACCTTAAAGGGAAAACATCAAAGTATTGATTGTTTTGCTTGTCATACCAAAACAACCAGTCCTAAATTGATTTTTCAAGATAGAATTAATGTAGAGGAAACCAACTGCATCTCATGTCACAAAGATAATCATGAAGGTAAATTTGGCAATGATTGCGCAAAGTGCCATAATGAAAGCGGTTTTACTTCACTTAAAACAATGGAGTTTTTTGACCATAAATTGACGGATTACCCACTTGAAGGAATGCACGAAAAAGTGGATTGCAAAAAATGCCATGAAAAAGGAAAATTTTCTGAAGCCCTTAATTTTTCGACTTGTATAAGCTGTCACGAGGATTATCACAGAGGCGAATTCAAAAAAAATGAATTAACTCCTGATTGTAAAGAATGCCATTCTTTGGAAAATGGATTTAAATACAGCTTGTTTACAGTGGAACAACATCAAAAATCAAAATTTCCACTTGATGGCGCTCACGTTGCAACACCTTGTTTTTCTTGTCATGTGAGTGAACCTGAAAAAAGGTGGACTTTTAGAAATAAAGGAACAAAATGTGTAGATTGTCACAAAGATTTGCATGAAAATTATATTCCGGAAAAATTTTATCCTGATAAAAAATGTGAATCTTGCCATACCAATGAAACTTGGGCTTCTGTAAAATTTGACCATAATAAAACAAAATGGCCTCTGGAAGGCAAGCATTTAGATACTGATTGCAAGGCTTGTCATTTTAAAAATAAAGATAAAACCGGAAAATATATTCAAAAATTTACAAAATTGGAAAGCTCTTGCCTAACCTGTCATGAAAGTAAACACGGAGATCAATTTGCAATAAACGGTGTAACGGATTGTGTAAGGTGTCATATTTTAAATAGTTGGGCTCCCGAAAAATTTGATCATAATACAACAGCTTTTCGTTTGGAAGGCAAACATGCAGATGTAGCATGTAATAAATGTCATATTCCACAAGAAGATAAAACAAATTCAAGGTTTAATTATAAAATTCCAAAACACCTATGTATAGACTGTCATCATTAATATTTGTCGTATTCGTGAGTATGCAAATATTTGCGCAATCTCCTCACGGAGAAGCGTTGAAAATTGATTGTGCAAAGTGCCACAATCCTGAAAGTTGGTCCATAAATTTCAAAACGATTGAATTTGATCATAAAAAATTAACTGAATTTGAATTGGAAGGAGCACATACACAAGTTGATTGTAAGCAATGTCATTCAACATTGGTTTTTAATGAAGCTAAAACCGATTGCGTCTCTTGTCATACAGATATGCATAGCGGATCTGTTGGAAATGATTGTGTAAGATGCCATACCTCAAAATCTTGGGTTGTTGATAACATTCCTGAATTACATGAAGAAAATGGTTTTCCGCTTTTAGGTTCCCACAGCAATTTAAGTTGTACTGAATGCCATAAATCCGAAACTAATTTAAGGTTTGACAAAATTGGAAATGAATGTATAAGTTGCCATAGAGATGATTATTTAGATTCAGAAAACCCGAACCATAAAAGTGCAAATTATGCTACCAGTTGCACAGATTGCCACAACCCGCTTGCGACAGCCTGGACACCGGCTACTTTTGATCACGAAAAATTTCCTCTAACATTAGGTCATGAGGTACAAGATTGCAACAAATGCCATACAACAGCTTTATATGCAGATACTTCTTCAGAATGTGTTAGTTGTCATCAAAACGATTTTAATAAAACTACAAATCCTAATCATGAAAGAGCTCAATTTTCTATAGACTGCGTTTCATGCCATACCACAAATCCAGGCTGGACTCCTTCAAGTTATGATCACAACATTTTTCCGCTAACACTTGGTCACAATGTACAAGATTGTAAAGAATGCCATAAAACAGCAAGTTATTCCGATACTTCTTCGGAATGTGTTAGCTGTCATAAAACAGAATATGACAATACCACAAATCCGAACCATTCATTGGCTGAATTTTCTACCGATTGCGCTACATGCCATACCACAAGTCCAGATTGGAATCCTTCAACCTATGACCACCCAAAATTCTCGTTAACACTTGGACATGACATCCAAGAATGTAATAAATGCCATACAACAACCAACTATTCTGACATTTCTCCAGAATGTATCAGTTGTCATAAAAATGATTTTGACAATACTAAAAACCCCGATCATAACGCTATTAAATTATCTGCAGATTGTACTTCTTGCCATAATACTGAGCCAGGATGGGCACTCACTAATTTTAATGTTCATGATGAATATTTCCCATTAACCGGTGCCCATGCAAGTGTTGCAACTGATTGTGTGCTATGTCATAATGGTGATTATAACAACACACCTAATACTTGTGCAGGTTGCCATCAAAAAGATTTTGACGCCTCACAAGACCCAAACCACAAAAGTGCTGGATTTTCTACAGATTGTGCAACATGCCATACCACTAATCCGGATTGGACTCCTGCAAATTGGAATCATGATTTTTTTCCGCTTACTTTAGCGCATGATATTCAAGACTGTAAAAAATGCCATACAACCGCTAATTATGCTGACACTTCACCCGAATGTGTGAGTTGTCATCAAGATAAATATATAGCAACAACCAATCCTAAACACGATAGTGCAGGTTTTCCTACAGATTGCGTTCTTTGCCATACCACAAATCCAGATTGGTCAACAACAACCTGGAATCATGATTTTTTCCCACGAACATTAGGACATGATATTCAGGATTGCAATAAATGTCATACAGATAATAATTATTTATCTACCTCGTCTGAATGTGTGAGTTGCCACCAAACTGATTTCAATACTACTGTAAATCCAAATCACAAAAGTGCTGGGTTTTCAACTGATTGTAAAACGTGTCATACTACAAATCCCAATTGGACACCTGTAAGTTGGAACCACGATTTCTTTCCACTTACTTTAGCGCATGATATTAAAGATTGTAAACAATGCCATACAGCAGATAATTATTTAACAACATCATCTGAATGTGTTACTTGCCATCAAACTGATTACAATACGACAACAAATCCAAACCATAAAAGTGCTGGGTTTTCAACTGATTGTAAAACGTGTCATACAACCACTCCTAATTGGAATCCGACAAAATGGAGCCATAATTTTTTTCCACTTACATTAGGTCACAATATTCAAGATTGCAAACAATGCCATACTGCAGATAATTATTTAACAACCTCTTCTGAATGTGTGACTTGCCATCAAAATGATTTTAATAATTCCCAAAACCCAAACCACAAAAGTGCAGGATTTTCAACTGATTGTAAAACGTGTCATACAACCACTCCTAATTGGAATCCGACAAAATGGAGCCATAATTTTTTCCCACTTACATTAGGTCACGATATTCAAGATTGTAAAAAGTGTCATATTGCTGATAATTATTTAAATATCTCCAGTGAATGTAAAAGTTGCCATCAAACTGATTTTAATGCAACAACAAATCCAAATCACGTAAGTGCAGGTTTTCCTACAGATTGTACTTCTTGTCACACTACAAAGCCTAATTGGACCCCTTCAACATTTAATCACAATAGTTTTTATCCATTGAATGGTGCTCACGCAGTAATAGCAAATGATTGTGCCACTTGCCATAAAGGAAACTATACCACAACGCCTAATACTTGCGTTGGCTGTCACCTTACGGATTATAATAGTACCACAAACCCTAATCACATTACCGCCAAATTTTCAACAGATTGTGCATCTTGTCATACAGAAGGAAGTTGGGTTCCGTCTACTTTTAAGCATGACTTCTTCCCGCTTACTTTAGGACATACATCTGCTTCTTGTACGCAATGTCATAAAACTGGAAATTATGCAGATGCATCTCCAAATTGTGTGACTTGCCATCAAACTGATTTTAATGCAACAACAAATCCTAATCACGTAAGTGCAGGTTTCCCAACAGATTGTGTTACTTGTCATACTACAAATCCTAATTGGACGCCAACCACATTTAATCATAATAGTTTTTATCCATTAAATGGTGCGCATGCCGCTATTGCAAATGATTGCGCTACTTGTCACAAAGGAAACTACACCACAACACCCAATACGTGTGTAGGATGCCACCTTGCGGACTTTAACGGCACTACAAATCCGAACCACAGTACGCTTAAATTTTCAACAGATTGTAAAACTTGCCATACTGAAGGAAGTTGGACACCATCAACCTTTAACCATGACGGGCAATATTTTCCAATATATTCAGGAAATCATAAAGGGGAATGGAATGCCTGTACTGATTGCCATACAAACACAAGCAATTATGCGGTTTTTGCTTGTATAACATGTCATGAACATAGCAATAAAACAAGTGTAGACAAAGATCACCAAGGTGTTAAAAATTATGCATATAACAGTAATGCTTGCTACTCGTGTCACCCAGATGGTAAAGACTAAACAGAAATGAAATATATTTTAATTTTTATAGTATTTACAGGATTATCTTGCCCAAAAAGTTTTGGGCAAGATCGCAATGGCGTGCTAAAAGGAAAAGTAACTTTTGTAACTTCCCAAAATGTTTATGTGAAATTTGAAACTACTGAAAACATACAAATTGGCGATACTTTAAAAATTGCAAGCAGTGACATTTCTTGTATTATCGTCAATAATAAATCTTCTAATTCTTGTGTAGGTGTATTAATTAATGGTTGTGAAGTAAAAAAAGATGATGATATCATATTTACTTATGTAATTATAGATATAACTACGAAAGATTTAAATAATAATTTGGATAAAACTGTTGATTCTACTGCTGTTAAGACCACTACATCTGGAACTCAAAATACTGAAGAAGCAAAGGATTTAGAAAGAATTTCAGGTAATTTTTCTGTTGCAACCTATAGCAATCATTATAATATCAGAGATGACAGGCATAGATTAATGTCCCGTTTTTCCATTTATGCAGACCATATTAACAATTCAAAATTTTCTATTGAAACTTATTTAAACTATAATAAGGAAATTTTTTCAGGAACAGATGGCGGAACATCAAATCAAAATCCATTTAAGGTTTATGATTTGGCTGTAAAATACGATGCCACCCCAACCCTATCAATTGCCATGGGAAGAAAAATAAATAATAATATGTCATCCGTTGGTGCAATTGACGGATTGCAAGTTGAAAAATATTTTGGAAAAAATTATGCTGGCGCTATTGCAGGATTTAGGCCAGACATTTATGATTATGGTTTTAACTCAAATTTATTTCAATATGGTGCTTATATTGGAAGAAGTGTGAATAACGAAAATTTAAGTGCGCAAACAACTTTAGGAATTATAGAACAACAAAATAGCGGACAAATAGACAGAAGGTACACCTATTTTCAACATTCTAGCACGTTATTTAAATCACTAAACCTATTTTCATCGTTTGAATTGGATATGTATAATAATTTAACCAATGAAACTTATAGACTTACCAATTTATACTTATCTGCCAGATATAGATTTAGCAGTAAGTTTAATTTAGGACTGTCTTATGATTCACGAAAAAACGTGATTTATTATGAAACCTTTCAAACTGAAATAGAACGATTGCTTGCCGATGACATTGCACGACAAGGATTAAGATTTAACGTAAATATTAGACCCTTAAAATTTGTAAATGCTGGATTTAGCTATAGCCAAAGATTTCAAAGCGATAATCTGAACAAATCTGATAACTTAAATGGATTTATTAGCCTTTCACAAATACCCACCATAGGTGGCTCATTATCGGTAAATTACAATAAAAATTCTTCAAATTATTTAGAAAGCAATATCATCTCATTTAGACACTCAAGAACTTTATTTAAAAATAAACTATTTGCTGATTTTTATTACAGAATTGTGGATTATAATTATTTAAACAACAATATAACAGCCAGCAAACAAAACTATTATGGAGCAGATCTTTCCTTGAATATTGGCAGAAAATTAATGCTCAGTGTTTCCGGAGAATATTTAACAAGCGACTTAGAAAATAACTATAGAATAAATACCAGAATTGTAAAACGATTTAACAACCAAAAAAAGAAAAAATAAATTATGAATTCAAAACTAAAATTACCCTTGTACTTAGCCGTTATTTTGTTAAGTATTTACGCGTGCAACAATGGACCAAAAGTAATCCCTGCATCAACCAATGAACCAAATAATGTTGAAAAGACTGGAATATTTTCGGAAGAATCAGCAACAATGCCAAATAATCCTGCCAATTCAGCTTCTAATAACGATTTCCATACTGTTAAAGTAAATGAAGTGCTTCCAACTTCAAAATATTTATATATCAATGTAAATGAAGAAGGCGTTGAAGAACCTTATTGGATTGCTACCAGAGAAACAGAAGTCAACGTTGGTGAAATATATTATTACCAAGGTGGTTTGCTAAAAACCAATTATGAAAGTAAAGAATACAACAGGGTTTTTGACAAGATTTATTTAATTTCATCAGATTTAGTTCAAGCTGACCATGCAAGCAATCAAGGACTTTTGAAAAAAAACAATGAAACATCTGCAAAGCCTAAGCCTAAGGTTCAAAATATGCCAAAACCAATAACTACGCCCACAAAAATAGTTAATGTAAAAGGTTCTGTAAAAATAGCTGAATTGGTTAAGAATTTCAAAAAATATGAAGGAAAAACCATACAAATTAGTGGTGTTTGCGTAAAATTAAATGCCAGTATTATGAG
>CAMDPE010000125.1 GCA_945903795.1 Lutibacter flavus
AATGATTATCCCATAAAAAAAACCTTCCTAATTGTGATTAGGAAGGTTTTTTAATTTTTTTTATTAAAAATAAAACAACATCCTAACCTCCTTGTGAAATAATCACAGAGACACGAGTAGCTATAATATTTAGAATTACTTGGTTCATCTGACGCAAATATGGGAATTATTAATTAAAATCGGCTTAAATTTTTACATTTTTTTATTTTACAAGCTTTCTGGCTTTTTGCCGGATGATTTCTTCAACGGAAACATTTTTGATTTTACTTTCCAGCCACGATAAAATATCCAGATATAAAAATGCTCTTTTTTCATAAGGGTGATTTTCATATTTAAGCAATTCTCCGTGCAAATTAACAAATGCTTTGTGAAGTTCCTGCGGATAAATATTTTTTAGGTTTTTAAGGAATTGTATCATTTTGCGTTGCACCTGATGCAAATCGTTCATTTTTATCAAAAATTGATAAGTTGAAATAATTAATTTGTCAATATTGTCATCCAAACCAGCATCATAATGGGCCACTAAATTTAAGACGCGAGAAAAGCACAACAGATCTTCACGCATTTTTAACTCTTTATTGTTGATGATTTGTTCCAGATAAAAAATACATTCCTCATTTTTGCCGGCACCAAAATACATACAGGCAATTTTATAGTAAAAAACCATAATATGATGCGCATCAATATTGTTTTCATACTTGGGAATTTCATTCAATAAATTTGACACAAAATTAAGACCCTCCGTAAATTTTCCTTCTAAAAAATAATAATTAATTTTATTTTGGTTGAAGTACAAAAATGCCAAGGTCTTGGTGTTTTCATTCAATGTAATATTTTCATCTTTGATATCAGAAGTCAAATGTTTCAACACACTGTTATATTTGGTTTTATGTTTGATCAAATAAAGGGATTCCAATAAATAATTGACGCCTTTTAAATAGAAAACCGGATTTTGAATTTTCATTTCAGGATTTTGTTCAAACAAATCGACCCATTTTTGGGAATATCGGTAACTCAATACAAAATCCTGCAAAATAAAGCTATGCCACAAATAAGCTTGGTACAAAAAAAGCTTTTCCCTAAAACCCAATTCAGAAAATTTATATTTCGGTAACTGCTTTTCAAAATAGGCCGTCACTCTTTTTGCGCCCTTATCATCTTTTACATATCCTTCCTTTAAGAACAAACTGTATAACTGAAGTGAAAGGTTTGACAATTTGCTGATGCGAACGTTTTTCAAACTCAATACTTTTGCCTGAATAGCTAATTCATCTGCCCTGTTGCTCATGCTTCGGGTAATGTATTGTGATTCGATCACTTTTTCAAACTCCACAATTTCATAGGCTAAATTATTTTCGCCGTTATTCAGTGCCAATTCTTTTGCCTTGTCACAAATTTTTAAACTTTGTTTGTAAAGTCCTTTACTATACAATATGGAAGCAAAATCGAATTGCTCCCTAATATGCGCTCTCACATTTTGATGTACGGGATTAAAACGCAAACTCACCAATATTTGTTTATATAAATGTGCTTTTGTATTTGATATTTGTTGCTTTTTAATATTGGTTTTAATTAAAATCAATTCATCATCATATTCCATAACTTTATCCAATAAATTAAATAAAGCCATAAAATTAGCTTCAGCATTTCCACCCAATCTTCCTGCATACAGTTTAAATTGCCGCTTTTCCGATTTAGAAAGAGACTTCACCAACATAAAAAGTGAATCTTTTTGATCAATAGCCATTGTAACTAAATTATTTTTATTATTTTGAATATCAGGTATTTAAATATTCTATTTTAGGGTTGGATATAGTAAACCATCCTATTTACAAAAGTATATAAAAAATCCATACCCCTATTTTTGACCATCTATAATGTGATAAAAAAATTTAAAAATGAGTATAAACAACGTTCAAATTTTTGACACAACCTTAAGAGATGGGGAGCAAGTGCCTGGCTGTAAGTTAAATACTGAACAAAAAATAATTATTGCCAACCAACTCGATATCTTAGGTGTTGATGTAATTGAGGCTGGATTTCCAGTTTCCAGTCCGGGTGATTATAATTCGGTCTTGGAAATTTCAAAAATAGTTAAAAATGCCACTGTTTGCGGACTTACCCGTGCAAATCAAAAAGATATTGAAGTTGCCGCAGCTGCCCTAAAATATGCAAAACGTCCAAGAATTCATACAGGAATTGGAACTTCCGATTCCCATATTATTTATAAATTCAATTCAACACCCGAAAAAATAATTGAACGCGCCATTCAGGCGGTTTCATACGCCAAAAAATTTGTGGAAGATGTTGAATTTTATGCCGAAGATGCCGGTCGAACCAGCAATGAATTTTTAGCCAAAGTTTGTGAACAGGTTATTAAAGCCGGTGCCACCGTTTTAAATATCCCAGACACCACTGGTTACTGTTTACCAGATGAATATGGCGCCAAAATTAAATTTTTAAAGGAGAACGTGAAGGGAATCCATAATGTCATCATTTCTTGCCATTGCCATAATGATTTGGGTTTAGCAACGGCAAATGCCATTGCCGGCGTTCAAAACGGCGCAAGACAAATTGAATGCACCATCAACGGAATTGGGGAGCGTGCTGGAAACACTGCCTTGGAAGAAGTCGTCATGATTCTTAAACAGCATCCCTATTTAAATTTAGATACCCGTATCAATACAAAATTATTATATGAAACCAGTCAGCTTGTGCAACAAAGTATGGGTATGACAGTACAGCCAAACAAAGCCATTATTGGTGAAAATGCTTTTGCGCATAGTTCAGGAATCCACCAGGACGGGGTGATAAAAAATCGGGAAACATACGAAATCATCAATCCGGCCGATGTTGGCGTAAACGAATCTTCCATTATATTAACGGCCCGAAGCGGAAGAGCCGCCTTGGCTTACCGCGCAAAAAATGTGGGTTACGATCTGACAAAAATTGAATTGGATGATATTTACCCTCAATTTTTGCAATTTGCCGACCATCATAAAGAAGTGAATGACAATGATATTCACCATTTAATGGAATTAAACCACATTCATAAAACAAGCATCGCCATTTAATTTTTCATTTAAAACTAAAAAAGGCGCTCCTGCAACTGTCAATAACAAAATAATTATTATTTTAACAGGCTAATTTGTCAGGTCCTGAAATTATATTTCGCAAAGACCTTTATAATGAAATAAGACCCATGAAATTAAAAATAGCCGTGCTTCCGGGCGATGGAATTGGACCTGAAGTAATACAGCAAGCCATAAAAATTTTAAATGCGATTGCCGAAAAATACGACCATGCTTTTGATTTTGAAAAAGCGGTTGTTGGTGCCAAAGCCATTGAGGAATTTGGCAATCCGTTGCCTGATGAAACCTTGAAAATTTGCGCAAATTCCGATGCTATTTTATTTGGCACTGTTGGCGATCCAAAATACGACAGCAATCCGAATGCTAAAATTCGTCCCGAACAAGGCTTGATCAAACTCCGAAAAAGCTTAGGGCTTTTTGCAAATATTCACCCTTTAATCACCTATAATTCTTTAATTCACCGATCAAATTTAAAGAAAGATGTCATTAAGGGAACCGACTTTGTGATTTATAGGGAAGTTACAAGCGGTATTTATTTTGGAGAAAAAAAATTAAGTGAAGACGGAAATACCGCTTCCGACAATTGCACCTATACTTCCGAAGAAATTGACAGAATCGCCCATCTGGCATTTAAAGCAGCACACATCAGAAGAAAAAAATTAACCTTGGTTGACAAAGCCAACGTGCTGGAAACATCGCGTCTTTGGAGGAAAAGAGTGCTGGAGATTTCAAAAAGTTATCCTGATGTAAAAGTGGAATTTTTATTCGTTGATCACGCTGCAACGCAGCTAATTTTAAATCCAAAACAATTCGACGTTATTTTAACCGAAAATATGTTTGGCGACATTTTAACCGATGAAGCCAGCGTTATTTCAGGTTCGGTTGGCTTATTGGCATCTGCATCTGTTGGACAACACAACGCTTTGTTTGAGCCAGTTCACGGATACTATCCACAGGAAAAAGGCAAAAATATCGCCAATCCGCTAGCTGCAATATTAGCGTCAGCCATGTTACTGGATTATTTTAATTTGTATGATGAAGCAGAAAATATTAGGGTTGCTGTTGAAAAATCCATCGAATTAAACATTTCAACACCCGATTTAAATGCCACAAACCATTTTTCGACCACCAGTGTCGGAAATTTTATCAGCGATTTTATTTTGGATGATGAAAATACGTTTTACAACAAACACAATATAGATTTGGGGCAGTCGACCATCATTTAAAGTTGTGAGTTGTGAGTTGTTGGTTGTTGGTTTTGTGTTATAAGTTGAACTTTTAACTTTTAACTTTTTTATTTCCCTAATTTTGCGCTATGGAAAAACATGAACGTTTTATTGATGCATTAAACTATCGTCGATCAATCAGAGTTTATGACGACGCTAAGGAAATTGAGGACGAAGTAGTTAAAAAATGCATTCAGCAAGCCACTTTGGCACCCAACAGCAGCAATATGCAGTTGTGGGAATTTCACCATGTGACTTCAGAAGATTTGATAAAAAAACTGGCCGTTGCCTGTTTGGGACAGCCTGCTGCAACTACCGCGAAACAAATGGTCGTGGTGGTGGTTCGGAAGGATTTGTGGAAACAGCGCGCCAAAAGCAACCTCCACAATATTCAAAATATTTATGCAAAGAACCCGAAGGAAAAACAAAGTACCAGAGAAAAATTTGCCCGCAATTATTACGGCAAACTGATGCCTTTTGTCTACGGCGAATTTTTCGGATTGTTTGGCTACCTCAAATTTCTCATTTCCTGGGTAACTGGAATTTTCAGGCCAACCTATCGCCAGCTGCGACAATCGGATATGCGCATTGTGGCCCATAAAAGTGCGGCCTTGGCGGCACAAACCTTTATGTTAAGTATGGCCGCCAAAGGTTATGACACCTGTCCGATGGAAGGTTCAGATACCCTTCGGATTAAAAAGATATTGAACTTGCCTTTAAGCAGCGAGATTAATATGGTGATTTCCTGCGGCATCAGAAAACCTGAAGGCGTTTACGGAGAGCGTTTCCGGATTCCTTTTGAAGAAGTTTACAAACATTGGTAAGTATGTTTAAAATTAACCGTCAAACCAACCTATGACAACAGAAGAAATTATCAATCAAATTATCTCAAACAAAAACAGGCCCCATTTAAATTTCAGTCTGAAACACCAAACCGAAAAATTCACGGACAACCTGTTTTATACTTTGTTTGATGCAAAAGCCTGCGTTTCAAAAAATATTGAACAACTTGAAATTGATTTCAAAGAAGTCTACAAATTGGCTTGTCTGGTTCAGGATGGTTCGTGCAAAGAAATCTGGGACACCTTTTTGTCTAAATTGCCCGAAATTTTAGAGAATTTAAATTTAGATGCGCTGGAACTCTATGAAAATGATCCTGCTTCCAATAATCTTGAAGAAATTTATTTAGCCTATCCCGGCTTTTACGCCATTGCGATTTACCGCTTCAGCCACGAACTTTTTTTGTTAAAAACACCTTTAATTCCAAGGTTGATGAGTGAATATGCGCACAGCAAAACGGGCACCGACATTCATCCGGGCGCACAAATTGGCAAAAGCTTTTTTATAGACCACGCCACGGGAACCGTTATTGGCGAAACCTGCGTGATTAAAAACCATGTGAAAATTTATCAGGGTGTTACTTTGGGCGCTTTACAGGTGGATAAAAATTTGAAAGACACCAAGCGCCATCCCACCGTTGAAGACCATGTCACCATTTATGCGAATGCCACCATTTTGGGCGGCAACACAGTGATAGGCGAAAACAGCACCATTGGCGGAAACGTGTGGATCACCGCATCGGTGCCTAAAAATTCCATTGTTTACCACACCCACGAAATAAAGTTAAAACCAAAGAGAAGATGATAAAAGACCAATGTCTGTTAGATTTTATAGGAAATACGCCACTCATTAAAGCGAATAAGATACTTGTCAAAGAAGGGGTTTCTTTGTACCTTAAACTGGAAGGAAACAATCCGGGCGGAAGCGTAAAAGACCGGCCTGCCTTCAATATGATTCGTGCTGCTTTTGAGCGAAACGACATCAAAAAAGGCGATTATTTAATTGAAGCCACCAGCGGAAACACCGGAATTGCCCTGGCGATGATTGCACAGCAATTTGAACTGCAAATAGAACTGGTGATGCCCGAAAACTCGACCAAAGAACGCGTGCAAACGATGGAAGCTTTTGGCGCAAAAGTTACCTTGACACCTGCCGCAGAAGGCATTGAAGGATCCAGAGTTTATGCCGAAAAACAGGTTGCCGAAAAGGGTTATTATATGCTGGACCAGTTTGCGAATCCCGACAATTGGAAAGCGCATTATAAAACCACCGGTCCGGAAATTTGGCGCGACACCCAAGGGGAAATCACCCATTTTGTTTCGGCTATGGGCACAACGGGCACCATTATGGGCACTTCCACCTTTCTAAAAGAAAAAAATGCAGCCATCCAAATTGTGGGCGCACAACCCGATGACCAGTCAAAAATACCTGGTATCAGAAAATGGGCTCCGGCATTTCTTCCAAAAATATTTGATGCCAAAAAAGTGGATCAGGTGATAGAAGTCACTGAGGCCGAAGCGCGTACTATGACCAAAAGACTGGCAAAAGAAGAAGGCGTGTTTGCGGGAATGAGCAGCGGAGGATCGGTAACGGCAGCACTAAAATTGGCAGAAACCCTTGAAACCGGCGTTATTGTGGCCATTATTTGCGACCGTGGCGACCGTTATTTGTCGTCAGATTTATTTGAATAGGCACCTTAAGTTATTCCTTTTTATTGTTGCTGTAAGTGCCTTTTATTGTATTTTTGCACCTCAGAAAACTCTAATTTCTACGCATGAAAAAAATTCAAATGGTTGACTTACAAAGTCAATACGCCAATATTCAAGATCAAATAGATTCAAAAATAGCGGAAGTATTAAAATCCGCAGCTTATATCAACGGACCCGAAGTGCATTCCTTTCAAAAAGGACTGGAAAATTACCTGGGAGCAAAAAATGTAATTCCTTGTGCCAACGGCACTGACGCGCTTCAAATCGCGATGATGGGATTGGGTTTAAAACCCGGTGATGAGGTCATTACTGCCGATTTCACCTTTGCCGCCACCGTGGAAGTGATTGCCTTATTGCAATTGACACCGGTACTGGTTGATGTGGATGTGGTGGATTTCAACATTTCCATAGAAGCCATCAAAAAAGCCATCACCCCAAAAACAAAAGCCATCGTGCCTGTCCATTTGTTTGGAAAAGTGGCCAATATGGAAGCCATAATGGAAATTGCCAAAGAACACAATTTGTTTGTGATTGAAGACAATGCCCAGGCAATCGGCGCAACTTATACCTTTAAAGACGGCAGCAAAAAGAAAGCGGGTACCATAGGCCACGTGGCTTCAACCTCGTTTTTCCCTTCAAAAAATTTAGGCTGTTACGGAGACGGTGGGGCAATTTTCACCAATGATGATGACTTGGCCCATAAAATCAGGGGTATCGTAAATCACGGCATGTATGTGCGTTACCACCACGATGTAGTTGGCGTAAATTCACGTTTAGACAGCATCCAGGCTGCTATTTTAAATGTAAAACTTCCGCATTTGGACTCTTACAACAAAGCGCGACAAGCAGCCGCCAGAAAATACAACCTGGCTTTTGCCACTGAAAAAAACATCATCACGCCGGTAATTTGCGAAAATTGTGATTGCCACGTTTTTCATCAATATACCTTAAGGGTGTTGCATACAGACAGAGATGCTTTGGTAAATCATTTAAATGAAAACGGCATTCCTTGCGGCGTCTATTACCCAATTCCGCTGCACTCACAAAAAGCCTATGCCGATAAAAGATATAATGAAGCCGATTTCCCTATCACCAATCAGTTGGTGAAAGAAGTGATTTCATTGCCGATGCATACCGAACTGGATGATGACCAAATTGAATTCATCACAACAAAAGTAATTGAATTTATAAACAAGTAAAAAATATGAAAGTTGTCGTTACCGGTGGATTGGGTTTTATAGGATCCCATACCGTTGTTACATTGCAGCAAGAAGGATTTGAAGTGGTCATTATCGATAACTTATCAAATTCCACTATTGATGTACTTGATAAAATAACATCGATCACCAATATAAAACCGGAATATCACAACATCGATTTGCGGGATAAAAGAGCAGTTAAAGCCTTTTTTGCCAACAATTCCGTTGACGGTGTCATTCATTTTGCGGCTTCAAAAGCGGTGGGCGAAAGCGTACAAATACCTTTGGAATATTATGAAAATAATATCAGTTCTTTGGTTTATCTTTTGCAGGAAATGACGGCCAACAAGATCAACAATTTTATTTTCAGCTCTTCATGTACGGTTTACGGACAGGCAGATGAACTCCCAATCACCGAAAATGCGCCCATAAAACCTGCGGAATCCCCTTACGGAAACACGAAACAAATTGGCGAGGAAATCATAAAAGACACTACGAAAGTTTCCGATTTAAAAGCCATCGCTTTGCGTTATTTCAATCCGATTGGCGCCCATAAATCGGCAAAAATTGGTGAATTGCCTATAGGTGTTCCACAAAATTTAATTCCGTTTGTCACCCAAACCGCAGCGGGATTAAGAAAAGAATTGTCTATTTACGGCAATGACTATCCGACCCCGGACGGTACCGCTGTCAGAGATTATATTCACGTGGTGGATTTGGCGAAAGCGCACATCATTGCCTTGAAAAGACTCCTGGAAAATAAAAACAAAGCGGCTTTTGAGGTATTTAACTTGGGTAC
>CAMDPE010000126.1 GCA_945903795.1 Lutibacter flavus
TTTAATTTATCAAGCGATTGCTCAATCACTTCCTGCTCATCAAGTTTCAATTTGGCATTTTTCAGTTCTTCATACAAAAAAAGGTTGTATTCGAAATTTTGTGCGGCTGCTTCCTTGTTTTTTTTAAGCTCGTTAAGCTCTTTGGTCAACTGCGTAAATAATTTCAATCCTCGTTTGTACGATTCTATTTTTGGTGCATTGCCTGCAAGTGCATCAATAATTTGAAACTGAAAATTTACATCTGACAACTGGTGCGTTTGATGTTGTGAATGCACATCGATCAGTTTTTCGCTTAAATCCTGTAAAACCTGCAAAGTTGTAGGCGTATCGTTTACAAAAGCCCTTGATTTTCCATTAGGAGAAATTTCTCGTCGGATAATAGTTTCATTTTCAAAATCAATATCATTTTCTTCAAAAAAACCTTCAAGCTGGTAGTTTGAAATCAAAAATTTAGCCTCAATAATGCATTTTTTAGTAACATCTTTCAGTGTAGAAATATCAGCTCTTTTTCCTAAAACCAGTCCGAGAGCTCCTAACAAAATTGACTTACCAGCACCTGTTTCACCAGTTATAGTAGATAAATAATCCCTGAAATTAACAGACAAGCTATCTATTAATGCATAATTTTTTATGGAAAGATTTATAAGCATTCTTGAATTTTAATGTTAAGAATTTACTTTATGTCGTTCCACTTGGACGAATTAAGAGGTGAAATTTTCAGTAAGTCTTCTTTAAGTTTAAAGGCGTCATAATTTGGTCCATCAGAAAAAATTGATACAATTTCATCAGCTTTCGCATCCATAAAAACTCTTAATAAAATGGCATTTGGACGCGAATCATAAATGGTTTTTAACATTCCTATAGATTCTGCAATTTTTTGTTTTGCTATTTTTTTATCCTGATGCATCACATCCAAGCCTTTTAAATGATAGTTGTACAAGGATGAACGAAATAAACTGTAAGTTGGCGCCAATATATTGTCAATTAATGTGAACCTGGATTTGGACCCGTCACTTTGATTCCAGCCAAAATAGCCGCTTTGTTGCGATTGCACCACAATATTTTGCGCTTTGGTAAAAAACGGAGTACCTCCATTTAAAGCAAAAGTATCGGCATCCATTCCCAAAACGGTATAAACATAAAACGAAACAATGGAACTCAAATTTGATTCGAACTGGTTTTCATTAAATTGTAACGGTTCATACTCAACATAATTAAAGGAAAAATTATCATCCTTAAAATTAAAAACCGGTGTTAAATACGTTGAATTGTATACCGGACGTGATGACTGTATTTGAATATGCCCTTTAAAATCGTCACCGGATTGCTCCAAAATAGTAAGCGTTAAATTGCAACTAATGCGTTCTTGTGGAGAATAATTAAAATTTGTCCATCGTTTTTGATTCACAAATTCATTTAATGAGTTCTCTAATGTTGTGAAAATTTGTTTGTTTGATCCCGGAATTTTATCGGCATTCACAGCAATCGTACAATTTAATTCCTGTGCATTCAGCTGGACTGTAAAGAAAAGAACACTAAGCAGTTGAATTATTTTACGCATAAAATCTGTTTCAAAATTACATTAAATATATCTTCGGCAACCTCAGCTTTAGATTTTAGACTAAATTCTGAAATTTTTTCGAATTTATCAATGATTGTAACTTTATTTGTTTCATTTTTAAATCCGGCGCCTTTATCTTGTAAGGAATTCAATACAATTAAATCTAAATTCTTCGATTTTAACTTTGCGATGGCGTTCTCCAATTCATTGTTTGTTTCCAATGCAAAACCAACCAAAAATTGCTGTTTTTTAACTTTTCCTAATGAAGCCAATATGTCTTTGGTTTTCACCAATTCGATGGTCAGGGTATCCGATGATTTCTTAATTTTATTTTCGGCAACTTCTTTTGGCTTGTAATCGGCCACGGCAGCCGAAAGAATGGCAATGTCAACAGAAGAAAAATAATTATGGACTTCATTGTACATTTCTTCAGCACTCACCACATCAATTCTTTTTATTAAAGAATGTGACACCATTTCATTTGAAGGTCCAGTAATTAAATAAACATTGGCACCTAAATTAGCTGCTTTTTTAGCCAACTCAAATCCCATTTTACCGGAAGAATGATTCCCAATAAAACGAACAGGATCAATGGCCTCATAGGTTGGACCCGCCGTAATTAAAACTTTTTTGTTGAACAAAGGCAACCCTTGCACAATCTCATTTTCAATAAAAGAAATGATATTTTCCGGTTCCTCCATACGTCCTTCCCCAACCAAACCGCTGGCAAGTTCACCGCTTGCAGGAGGAATAAAAACATTCCCGAAGCTTTGTAATTTTTCGATGCTTTGTTTTGTGGCTGGATGTTGGTACATATCCAAGTCCATAGCAGGCGCAAAATAAACCTTACATTTAGCAGATAAATAAGTGGCCAACAGTAAATTGTCACACACGCCATTTGCCATTTTAGACAGTGTATTTGCCGTTGCCGGAGCAATCAGCATATAATCTGCCCATAAACCTAAATCCACGTGGCTGTTCCACTGTTCATTTTCCTGATCTCCTTTTTCAAAAAAGGCAGAATAAACCGGATTTTTGGATAATGTTGAAAGTGTAAGCGGCGTAACAAAATCTTTTGCTGCAGGCGTCATCACAACTTTTACCTGCGCACCCAATTTTACAAAAAGTCGCACTAAAAGTGCTGTTTTATAAGCAGCAATACCGGCGGTAACGCCTAATAGTATTTTTTTACCGCTTAAAATGGACATTTAAACTTGAGGTTCTTCTGGATTTCTGTAATAAATTTTACCGTCTAACCATTCTTGAACTGCAAGAGCTGTTGGTTTTGGCAATTTTTCATAAAATTTAGACACCTCAATTTGTTCTTTGTTTTCAAAAACTTCATCCAAACTGTCAGTATACGTAGCAAACTCCTCTAATTTTTCAACCAATTCGTTTTTTAAATCGATGCTAATTTGATCGGCTCTTTTTGCTATAATGGTAATCGCCTCGTAAATATTATTTGTTGGCGCTTCAATTTTATTTTTGTCGTAAGTAACGGTTGTGTTCGGTGCTTTTGTGTTTTTATAATCCATTAGTTTTGAGTTTTTATGACGGTTATAGCGTTTAATTCATTGCTTAATTCAGAAATCATTTTTTTCGTTTCATCTAAATATTTTGATTCGGGAAAATTTCGTTCAAATCTTTGATGCACTTTTAAGGCTTCATTAATCCTTTCTTCCTTCTTCACAATAATACTGTTAGTTGCCAAAAAATAAGCCGATTTAAATTTCAGGAACGTCGCTTCCTCTTTATATGAAGTGCCTAAATAGTCTGAAAGTAAATTGTCAAAAGCTACCATTGAAGCAGTATAATCTTGGGTGTGATAGTATTGTTTGGCAATCTCAAAAGATTTTTTCTCCAATTTAAGCGTTAATTCCTTTATGTTTTTATTGGCATCCGGGACTTTATCTGAATCCGGAAACTTATAAATAAAATTTTGCAGTGCTGTAATGGCTTCTTTTGAGTCTTTTTGGTCTAAACTATAAACCGGCGATGCCAAATAATAACTATAAGCCGACAAATAGGCGGCTTCTTCAACTTTTGAACTTTTTGGATAACTTTTTACAAATTTATCAAAATAATAAGCAGCTAAACTGTATTGTTTGGTGTTATAATGTGCCTGAGAAATCATATATTGAATGCGCTCCATTTGAGGTTTTCCTTTATAACTTGGCGTAATTTTCTCAAACAATTGTATGGCTTTCGTGTATTTTTGTGCATCATACATTTTAACAGCCATTAAATATTGCTCATCACTGGTTCCTTTATTCAACACTTTTTGATATTCACCGCAAGATGAAAAGCCCAAAGCGACTAACAAAATGAAAATATAAATCTTATTTTTTTGCATTTGGCAAAATTAGTTATTTATAATGGATTATTAAAATGATTTTTTACTCGTCAAAGAACCACAAAAATAACCAGCTTTTCCTATAAATAGTGCCCGCGAATCCTAATTGTTTGTTAATTATTAGGCTGGTGGCGCCACGGAGCTTGTAATGGTAAGTCGTTTAATATCATTATCAAACAAGTATAAACCGCCTTTATCATCGCCAATTAAATTAATTTTATCCAAAATAGTTCTAGCCTGAGCCTCTTCTTCAATTTGTTCGGCAACATACCACTGTAAAAAGTTATGGGTTGCATAGTCCTTTTCTTCCAAAGAAATATGCACCAATTCATTAATACTTTGGGAAACAAAAACTTCATGTTTAAACAAGGTTTCAAACATGTTCTTTATCGAACCAAATTCAAGTGCCGGAGCACTCAATTCTGAAACCATGGCGTGACCGCCTCGTTCATTTATATATTTAAAAAATTTTAACATGTGCAATCTTTCTTCATCAGATTGTCCATACATAAATTGAGAAACGCCTTCTAATCCTTTTATCTCCGACCATGAAGCCATAGCCAAATATATTTGTGAAGATTCTGCTTCAATTCTTATTTGCTTGTTTAAAACGGATTGCATTCTTTCTGATAACATAATTTTTATTTTTAATGTTGTTTTTCGATATCTTTAATGTAAAAACTAATAATTAGCGACAAAGTTAGTTATTTTTTGTTGTAAATCATCGGAAGCATTTACCAAGGGTAACCGCACATTTTCAGCGCAAATTTCGAAATTTTTCAGCAATGATTTAATGCCTGCAGGATTTCCTTCTTCAAAAATATAATCGATGCAATCCATTACTTTATAGTGAAGTTCATTTGCTTTTGCAACATTGCCTTTTAGTCCTTGTTGGATCATTTCAGAAAAATCTTTAGGCAAACCTTGTCCGATTACCGAAATTACGCCTGCGCCGCCGGCCAAAACCATAGGCAAAGCAATCATATCGTCGCCCGAAATAACCATAAAATCTTTTGGTTTTTGCTGAATTAACCGCATTGCCTGCACAATATCGCCTGCCGCTTCTTTTACCGCAACAATATTTTTAAAATCATTGGCCAATCTTATTACTGTGTTTACCTCCACATTTTTCGCGGTTCTTCCCGGCACGTTGTAAACAATAATTGGCAACGGACTTGATTCAGAAATGGCTTTAAAATGCTGATAAATACCTTCTTGTGTAGGCTTGTTATAATATGGTGAAACGGAAAGTATTGCAGCATATGCCGATAAATCTGAAGTTTTAACTTCATTCACAACCGCCATCGTATTATTGCCGCCAATGCCAATTACTAATGGAAGTCGGCCGTTATTGGCTTTGATGATGGTTGCTTTAACTTGCTCTTTTTCTTCAGAAGTTAAGGTTGCAGGTTCACCAGTTGTTCCCAAAACCACTAAATAATTTACGCCATTGTCAATTTGAAAGTTGACCAAACGCTCTAATCCTTCAAAATCTACCGATTTATCTTCATTAAATGGTGTAACTAATGCAACGCCGGTTCCTAACAATTCTATCATTGTACTATCTTTAAAATGATTAAATATTTTATTAATTCTTTATGAAACAAATCAATCTCATCTGGCTCGCATCGTATCAGCAAATCATAAAGCTGTTTGTCCATATACGCAAAACCTACACTAAATGCTGTTTTACATTGCAATAGTAGTAAGTTGAGATATACATTGTCAACTTTGCTGTAATTAATTAACAAATCGTATTTATTTGTTAAAATATTTTTTAATTTTTCATTCTCAATTTTACCGTACCAGCCAAAATCTTTTGGGGTAATAATATCGTCCGATGAAGTTTCTTTTTTCAATTTTCTTTGAAAAACTATTACTTTTATATCGCTTTCAGAAATTTTCAACATCGTTGCAAGTTCTTTTACAAGATGCTCTTTTTCTATATTGTCATCTAAAAAAACAAGTACTTTTTTTACGGCATCAAAAGGACTTTTATGTTCTTTTTTGATGAAGCTCGGTAATGTTTTCTTAAAAAAGATTTGATTACTTTTTCGTTTAAATCCTGTAAAAATCATCTATATTTACGCTTTAATCACAAAATTAATTAAAATCATCAGTATTACTGCAATGAAAAAAATTATTATTTCATTTATTATTTTCTCAACCCTTTTAAGTTGCAAAAGCCAAGCCCCGAAACTGGTTAAAATTGAAGGAAAACAAACAATTATAAACGAGACTATTACTTCCGACAAAACCATTGAAAATATCATTGAACCTTATAGAGAAAAGGTTGAAAAGGAAATGACAACCGTGATAAGTTATACACCAATAAATTTGTATAGAAACGATGGTGATTTAGAAAGTAGTTTGGGAAATTTAATGGCAGATTTATGCTATGAAAGAGCAAATCCGGTTTTTAACGCAAGAACAGGAAAAAATATTGATTTTGCCATGTTTAATTACGGTGGTATCAGGGCCGGAATTTCAAAAGGCAATATTACCAACGAAAACGCCTTCAATTTGATGCCTTTTGAAAATAGTTTGGTGGTTGTTGAACTGACTTCAGAAAAAATAAAGGAATTGGTAAATTACCTGATTGAAGAAAATACGGCTCACCCGCTTTCTAAACAGTTTAATTTGGCTGTTACTGAAAATGGATATAATTTAAAAATAAATAATGTTCCACTTGACAATTCTAAAACCTATTTTGTATTGACATCTGATTATTTGCAAACCGGCGGCGACAATATGAATTTCTTTAAAGATCCGGTGAATATTCACAAACTTGACTATAAAGTAAGAAATGCCATTATCGATTATTTTAAGGAAAAAGACACTATTAAAGTTAGTTTGGATGGAAGATTTAGAAATGAAAAAACACTAAAGAATTAAGTAGATGAAAAGAAGAAATTTTATACAAAAATCGACTGCGGCTACTGCTTTTTTAACACTTGGCGGATTTTCATTGCAATCATTTGCATCCAAAAACAGCAAACACATTACCATTTTGCACACCAATGATGTGCACAGCCATATTGATCCATTTCCAAGCACAGACAGCAGATATGCAAATATGGGCGGCGTTGCGCGGCGTGCTACTTTGGTTGAAGCCATCAGGAAAGAAAATCCGAACACTTTATTGTTAGATGCCGGTGATATTTTTCAGGGAACGCCATATTTCAATTTTTATGGCGGAGAACTGGAATTTAAATTGATGAGTATAATGAAATACGATGCGGCGACCATTGGGAACCATGATTTCGACAATGGCATTGACGGATTGTTCGCGCAATTGCCACACGCGCAATTCGACTTTCTGTCGGCCAATTACGATTTTAAAAATACCGTTTTAAATTCCAACGTAAAGCCTTATAAAATTTTTATAAAAGACGGCATTAAAATTGGCGTTTTTGGATTGGGAATTGAACTTGAAGGCTTAGTTGATCCAAAAATGCACAAAGAAACCTTGTATCTGGATCCGCTTGAAATTGCCCAAGATATGAGCCGTATTTTAAAAGAAGAGGAACATTGTGATTTGGTAATTTGCCTCTCTCACCTTGGTTATCATTACAAAAGTGATAAAATAAGCGATTTGGTTCTCGCCTCAAAAACAAAAAATATTGATTTAATCATTGGCGGCCATACGCATACTTTTTTGCCAAAACCAACAATTGCAAAAAATAGCGTTGGCGAAAATATGCTGGTAAACCAGGTTGGCTGTTATGGCCTAAATTTAGGAAGAATAGATTTTTATTTCGATAGCGATAAAAGTTTAGCAAGCAAAGGAAAAAGTATCATCGTTTAAAAAATTTAAAGAAAATGCGCATAGAAACCGATTTAAAATTAGGATTTACAGACGTTATGATTCGTCCAAAACGGTCAACGCTGAGCTCCAGATCGTTGGTTACCTTAGACAGAGAGTTTACTTTTCTGCACAGCAAATATAAATGGAATGGCATTCCGATTATGGCTGCAAATATGGATACCGTCGGCACTTTTGAAATGGCCACCGCATTGGCAAATCATAAATTATTTACGGCAATTCACAAACATTATTCTTTGCAAAAATGGAAAGAATTTATGCAAACTGCCAGCGATGAACTTACAGATTTTATTGCCGTAAGTTCAGGAATAGGATCGGCAGATTCAAAAAAATTAGCCGCCATCTTTAACCAGCATCCGCAGCTAAAATTTATTTGTATTGATGTTGCCAACGGTTATTCCGAACATTTTGTGAATTTTGTTAAAAAAACCCGAGAGCAATATCCCGATAAAATAATTATGGCAGGAAATGTAGTGACCGGAGAAATGGTTGAAGAACTATTATTGGCAGGCGCTGACATGATTAAAGTTGGTATTGGCCCAGGTTCTGTGTGCACAACCCGGGTAAAAACTGGCGTTGGTTATCCGCAATTGTCGGCTATTATTGAATGTGCCGATGCGGCGCACGGATTGGGCGGACAAATAGTTTCCGATGGTGGCTGCAAAATTCCAGGAGATGTGGCAAAAGCATTTGGCGGCGGAGCAGATTTTGTAATGTTGGGCGGCATGTTTGCCGGACATACAGAAAGCGGCGGAAAAATTATCGAAATAAATGGCGAAAAATTTAAACAATTTTACGGCATGAGTTCGGAAACCGCGATGAATAAACACGTTGGCGGCATTGCAGATTACAGAGCTTCTGAAGGTAAAACAGTTGAAATTCCTTATCGCGGTGCCGTTGAAAATACCGTTCAGGATATTTTGGGTGGATTGCGTTCCACTTGTACTTATGTTGGCGCAAGCAGGTTAAAAGAACTGACTAAAAGAACAACTTTTATTCGTGTTCAGGAACAACATAATGAAGTGTTTTCAAAATAAAAAATAAATCAACAATAAATAAATCAAGTAAATAATAAATCAAAGTATACAATTAAAAACTTTGATTTGTTGACTTGCTG
>CAMDPE010000127.1 GCA_945903795.1 Lutibacter flavus
TTCAATATTTTAAGACGAAAAATATCTTATAACGGTTGTTTTTGTTTTGGGGTTTATATTGTGATTTGAAGTTTATTTCAAAAGGTCCTGAAATCGAAGATTCACGAACTCCAAAAAAATAATAGTGGTGAGTAAACAAGTTTAGGATGATGGACGGTTGTTTTTGTTTTGGAGTTTATTTTATAGTATTATGTAATTTTAAAGTTATGTGGTGGTGTGAAATATTAAAATTACTAATTTTTAAATAATTGATTGGCAACACAAGGAGGGTTCTGTTCATTTTCTTTGCTTGCCCAAAGAAAACGAACCAACAGAAAAGGCACTTTATCGTCAGGTATTTTTTAAAGAGCGATTGAAATAATCGCTCTTTAAAAACCATATTTCAAAAGCTAAATTTTCTCCAAGGCTTCAAAAATTTTTAACGCTTTTGAAATATTATACTTACGATAAAGGGTTTTATGATTTGTGATAGTTTCAAATTATTAATTAATTCGTTAGGTGTGATGATTTTGGTTTATTTTGTGATTTGAAGTTTATTTCAAAAGGTCCTGAAATCGAAGATTCACGAACTCCAAAAAAATAAAAGTGGTGAGTAAACAAGTTGAGGATGACGATCTAAGGGTTTTAGTATAATTGTAGGTTCATTCTAAAACACACCCCTGCCCCTCTCAAGAGGGGAATTTGATCCTGGATTCTTAGTTGTGAATATTAAGAATTTGACTGAATTTTTTTACTGATTTTTAGTCCGAATGTTATAGTCGCTATAACACTACATTCCCACTATGTACGGAGTATGTACGGAGTATCCTCCCTTTATCCTCCCTTGAGGCCTTGTTATGACTGGTGTTGTGCGGGTAAAAAAATGCTAAAATTGCTGTTTTGGCAGAGAAATGAGTGATTTTTATTTTGTTGCAGTATTGGCTATTATGATTTGAAGTTCATTTCGTGATTTGAACTTCATTTCAAAAGATCCTGAAACAAGTTCAGGATGACGTGCTGTTGATTTTGTTTTGAACTTCATTTCAAAAGGTCCTGAAACAAGTTCAGGATGACGTGCTGAAACAAGTTCAGGATGACGCGTTCAATATTTTAAGACGAAAAATATCTTATAACGGTTGTTTTTGTTTTGGGGTTTATATTGTGATTTGAAGTTTATTTCAAAAGGTCCTGAAATCGAAGATTCACGAACTCCAAAAAAAATAAAAGTGGTGAGTAAACAAGTTGAGGATGACGGTTGCTTTTGTTTTGGGGTTTATTTTATAGTGGTATGTAATTTTAAAGTTATGTGGTGTTGTGAAATATTAAAATTATTAAATTATTAAATAATTGATTGGCAACACAAGTATGTTTCTGTTCATTTTCTTTGCTTGCCCAAAGAAAACGAACCAAAAGAAAAGGCACTTTATCGTCAGGTATTTTTTAAAGACCGATTGAAGTAATCGCTCTTTAAAAACCATATTTCAAAAGCTAAATTTTCTCCAAGGCTTCAAAAATTTTTAACGCTTTTGAAATAATATACTTACGATAAAGGGTTTTATGATTTGTGATAGTTTCAAATTATTAATTGCTTCGTTAGGCGTGATGATTTGAACTTCATTTTTTGATTTGAACTTCATTTCAAAAGGTCCTGAAATCGAAGATTCACGAACTCCAAAAAAATAAAAGTGGTGAGTAAACAAGTTGAGGATGGCGTGCTGTTGATTTTGTTTTGAACTTCATTTCAAAAGGTCCTGAAATCGAAGATTCACGAACTCCAAAAAAATAAAAGTGGTGAGTAAACAAGTTCAGGATGACGTGCTGAAACAAGTTGAGGATGATGCGTTAGGGATTGAACGGTGTGTTTGAGCTATTTTTTTGTTGCTTTTCGCAACGAAAAAAAGCGAGTAGTGAAAGCCCGACCGCTTTTTCGGCGGGAACGCCCTAAAAATAAGATTAGAAATAATAAAAATATTAGATTTTTAAATAATTGATTGGCAATCCATTTCATCTTTTTACTTTTTTCATTGATAAAAAAGTAACAAAAAATCTAGTCTACTGATCTTTTTCTGTAAAATTATTGAATTTTTGCCCCGCGCCAGCTGGCTCGTTCGCTAAAAACAGCTACCAGCTGTTTTCTTTACGCTCCGCCCCATCCAGACCGCCTTTTCCCTGCTTGACCCGCACCGAGGCTCTTTGGGTTGCTCCGTCGGCCAGCGCTAAAAATTTCAATATTTTAAGACGAAAAAAATCATATGACGGTTGTTTTTGTTTTGAAGTTTATTTTGTGATTTGAAGTTTATTTCATGTTTTGAACTTCATTTCAAAAGGTCCTGAAACAAGTTCAGGATGACGGACTAAAACATGTTGAGGATGATGCGTTAGGGATTGAAGTGAAAATCCCGACATTGCGAGTTTGTGAAGAAATATGTTCAACAGATTGCCGCGCTGCGCTCGCAATGACGGATTGCAGCGGAAAGCCCGACCGCTTTTTCGGCGGGAACGCCCTGCTTCGACTTCGCTCAGCCATTGCGGATTGTAAATTAATTTGATTTATGTTATTTATTGATCGAATGTTGTATATTTGAGGTGCTATGGAAAACGAATCTAAAAAACCAATTACGCTTTTGCTGAAGAAAGTTAAACATCGAAATAAAGTTCGGTTGTTGCTGGTGTTTGCGTATAATGACTTTATTATTGGGAAAATAAGAAAGATTGAGGGTTACCTTTGGAGTCAAACTTTGCGGGGCTGGTATACTGATTTTACCGAAGAAAATGTGAATTTTATTAAGCAAGCGCTTAAAGATGATGTTGTTTTTAAACTGGACAATAGTGTTTATGACCTTGCGTTGAAGGATGCTGTTGTGCATTCGGAAAAGTTGGTATCGGCAGAAAACGGGGTTGTGCTTAAAGCGTTTTCGGAGTATTTAAAGGGGAAATGCTACAGTGAAAGTACGGTGAAAACGTATACATCGTTTGTTTCGGATTTTTTTACTTATCTGAAAGACAGGTCTTTGGATACGATAACGAACAGGGATGTTGAGCAGTTTATTGAGACTGTTTTTATACCGAGGAATTACAGCATTAGCACGCACAGGCAGTTTGTGAGCGCGATTAAGTTGCTGAAGGCGTTTTATCCGGATTGTAAGATTGTGGAACTGCAGCTGCAGCGTCCGAAAAAAAGTTTGATTTTGCCTACGGTTTTGTCGAAGGAAGAGGTGATTGATTTGCTGCGTTATACTAAAAATTTAAAACATCGGGCGATTTTGGCGATGATTTATTCGGCCGGATTGCGGATTAGCGAGTTGCTGAGTTTGCAATTGGCGCATATTGATGTTGACCGCAGACAGATTTTGGTGAAAAACAGCAAGGGCCGCAAGGACCGAAATGTGATTTTGGCGGAAAGCATTATTCCGTTAATGAATAATTATTTAATGAGTTACCGGCCTGACAGGTATTTTGTTGAGGGGAAACCTTATCAGCAATATAGTGCGGAGAGTATCAGGGCGTTTTTGCATCGAGTTAGCAAGCTTGCAAATATTACCAAAAACGTGACGCCGCATACTTTAAGACATTCGTACGCCACGCATTTGCTGGAAAACGGGATTGATTTAAGATACATACAGGAACTCCTTGGTCACGCGAAACCTGAAACGACGATGATTTATACGCACGTTACGAAGAAGGATTTAATGAAAATTGAGAGTCCGCTGGATTTGGCTTTAAAAAGCATGGCTGATTCGGATAAAAATAACAAAAACATACGGTTATCCGGGAATTACTAATTATAAACAGTTACATTTGAAAGGATATAACCAGTTACAAACAATTAGATAAAAAAAACTATTTTGAAAAAACAACATTTAATTTTACTAGCATTTTTTTACATTTCAATTTCATTTAGTCAAGAAAAAAATAATGAATTTGGCGTCAAATTAGGGACAAATTACACAATGTCTTCAGTTTCTGAAAGTGATTACATAGAATTCGACAATAAAATTGGAGTAAATTTTGGAATATTTATGAATTATTTCATATCAAATAAAATAATCCTCAGACCAGAATTAATTTATTCAACTCAAAACTTAAATTCAAAAACATATACACCAGAGTTCAAAAAAAGAACGCAAAAGGAAACCTATATAAATTTACCTGTACTAATAAAATATAATTTTACTGAAAAATTTGGCTTACTCGTAGGACCACAAATCGGATATAACATTAATAACGATGACAGAGTAATTTTAGAAGGTAGAATCAGGATGTTTGACAAAGCGAAAGACCGATTAAACTTTTCAAGCAATATTGGATTGAGCTTCAAAATCACCGAGAAAATTGAAACTGAATTTAGATATAATTTGGCATTAACTGAACTTAATGGATTTAAAAATTCTGTTTTGCAATTTAATTTTGGCTATACGATTTGGTAAAACTGTTTGTAACAACGTATATAATTTATGCTTAAATTTGAACAAGTAGAAAATTACAAACACTCAATAAAAATATTGCTACGGCGGAAAAATCTCTGGTTTTTATGTCGCACAAATCATTATACGAACACGTTGGCAATAATATAAAACTTAAAAACTATGAAAAAAATTATTTTGACTATTGGAATTTTAATAATTTCACTTAATTGTAAATCTCAAAACCAAAAAGCAACACTTTATTTTAGAAATGGCGACACAATTCAAGGTTTAGCAAAAATGTCAGCTTGGGGGAAAATTAGATTTAGGAAAAATAAACAAAGTACAACAGAAAATTATGACGGAAAAACAGTTAGTAAATTTGACATTGAAGAAGATTCTTCATTCATACCAAATACTTATATATACAAACTTCTTCAAAATAAAGATTATTCTTCAAGACCAGTACTTATGAAAATGATAACAGAAGGTAAAATTAATTTATATAAAATAACTACCACAGGAACAAGTGCTCCAATGGGGTTTGGCGGAATGGGAATGGGAATGTCGTATTCATATGAAAACTATTATGTTTGTAGAGATAATAGTGATATTGTTATAAAGTTAACAACTTTAGGAACATTTATGGGTGAAAATTTTATTAAAGCTGCTTCAGAGTATTTTAATGATTGCATTGACTTAGTAAATAAAATTGAAAATAAAGTTTATCGAAAAAAAGACATAGAAGAAATTGTAAAATTTTACAATACAAAATGTAATTAACAAACTTAAACAAATTCAATAATTGACTTATGAAAAACACAAATTATTTACTTACAGCCTTAACATTAGGTTTTCTATTAATGAGTTGCGATTCTACAAGATGCGATGCTGGTTATACAGACGTTAATGTTAACGGGCAAGATATTTGTATGCCTGATTATGTTGTTGGAGAAATTCAAAACCTCAATTTAGGGAATGAATTTTATCATCAAAAATATGGAGTAATTTCATTTAATAATGGGAATTGGATTACTAATAAAAATATGATTCTGACAGATTCGGAATTGAATGATTAAAATACTATTGCCAACACCGTATAAAATTTATGCTCAAATCGGATTTAGTAGAAACTGATAAACATTCAATAATAATATTGCTACGGCGGAAAAATCTCCGATTTTTACGTCGCACAAATCTTAATACAAACACGTTATGTGCAAATTTAAAATCCCAAAAATAAACATGAAAAAACTACAAATCATTTTACTTCTAATATTTTTTAATATTAATGCTCAAAATGAAAATCAAAAAATGAAAGATTTAATAACTAAAAATAATATTAATGAAATTCAAACATATGAATACAATGAAAAAGGAGATAGTATTCAAACAGGACGAGATATTTATGGTCAAAACGGAAATCATATTGAGGATTTAAGATTAGCAGGTGGAAAAGTGGTTTTCAAATTCTTGATTGAGTATAACGAGAATAATTTAATGACAAAACAAACTGGATACAAAGAAAATGGAGATATCTCTTCTATTCTACTATATGAATATGACGATAATGGAAATCAAATATCCTATAAGCAAGTAAAAGAAAATGGAGAAATTTTAGGACATCAGAATAGAAAATATAACACCCAAAATGAGAATACAGAGCTTTACAACTTGGATAAAGAAAAAAATGAATTCTATTTAAGTTATAAATTTTTCTATAACAATGATGGAGCATATCAATCGACTGAAAACTATAATTCCAAAGGCAAACTAATTTCAATATCTAATTATGAATATAAAGATGGAAATTTAATAAAACTTACAAGTGAGAATGATGGTGAAAAATATAAAAATTCATTTGAATATGACGTCAACGGTCGTCTTAAAGAGCGAAAATATCATCGAAAAAGAGATGTTACCATAAATGGAAATAAAATTATCTTAAAACAATGGGAAGAAAGATTTGGGTATGACGATGAAAATAACTTAATTTCAAAAATCACTTCTGGAAATGGATTGGACTTTAAAATTGAAAAGTATTTTTATATTAAGCACACAAAATAATCTGCACATAACACCGTATATAATTTATGCTTAAATCGGATTTAGTACAAACCGACAAACATTCAATAAAAATATTGCTACGGCGGAAAAATCTCCGATTTTTAAGCCGCACAAATCATTATACGAACACGTTGGTAAACATAAAGAAATGAGATATTTGATTATTTTATTGTCATCCATTTTAATTCTGAGTTGTACGAAAAATGACAATTCTGAATTATTGATTGGAACTTGGAAAATAGACAACAATCCCGAAAATTACTCGGAATTAAAGATTGAAAAAGATTATATTTTAAAATTGATTTACAGCGAGAATAACATTGAGATTATAAAGAACAAGAACAGAATTGAAAATAATCTATTAATAATTGATAATCAAGAGTATGAACCTAAAATTGACACATTTAGTTTAATTAATTATTCGAAAGATAAAATCACACTAAACAGAAAATTTCTGAACCAAAATTATAAACTTTCCAAAATTGAGAAGAATATTACCGAAATAGATTCGAATGATTTAGAAAACTGGAAAGAAAAGACAATTAAAGAGTTTAAAAAAAGAGCGAAATTATATTTTAAAGAAAATAACATATCCGAGAAAAAACAAAGAATTGACACAATTCAGATTGAATTACCGAATATTGAGGAAATTGAAATTCCGATAGATTAAAAAACGTTTACCAACACCTCATAAAATTTATGCTTACATTTAAACTAAATAACGAACTGATAAACATTCAACTAACGATTTGCTACGTCCGAAAAATCTCCGATTTTTAGGCGCACAAATCTTATAAAATACCGTTGGCTTTAATGCCCGACAAACAAAAATTGTGATAATAATATTAATTTAAAAAAAGAAAAAGATGACTTATTTAGGAATAATTGGACCAGCTCAAATGATCATAATTTTAATTGCGGTATTTCTTGGAATTATCCCGACAATTATTGCTTTAATCGACATTTTAAAGAGTAAATTTAACGGAAATGATAAAATTGTTTGGATTCTTGTTGTACTATTTCTCAATTTGCTCGGAGCAATTTTATATTTTACAATTGGCAGAAAACAAAAACAGACAAATTAACAATTAAAAAATATGAAAAATTTAAAAATCTATTATCTCGCAATTATAGTTCCTTTAATAATTATATTCATATTTTATAAATTTCAGATTTTTGATTCGACTTATTTGTCAGTTCTATTTTTAATTTATGCGATTATTTATCGAACTTACACTGATAGCAAAAGGCTTATTGATAAAAAGATTATTCCTAAAAAAGACTTTTGGAAATTGTTAATTCCAGGAACACGAATTGAACATTTCAGAGAATTATATATAAAATGAGTTTCCCCGATTAAAAAAACTAAGCAGACTGATTCTAGATATGAAAAATGATGATAACAAAAAAGCACTAAAAGCCAACACCGTATATAATTTATGCTCAAATCGGATTTGGTACAAACTGACAAACATTCAATAAAAATATTGCTTCGGCGGAAAAATCTCCGATTTTTAAGTCGCACAAACCATATACAAACTCGTTGTACACAAGCTGAAAAATGAAAACATTTGACAATATAATTGGGAGAAAGATAAACAAGATTCAAAGAATTGACAGTCAAGTCGACTATGAATTTTACAATCCTAATGCACTGATTTTGATATTAGAGCAATTAAATGAAAAACTCATTTTGACTGCAACTAATGACGGAACTTCAACTGATATAAGACTTTCAAACGATTTTAAAATCGAAGAAGATTTTGGACTTGAATTAGGCGAGCACGTACTTAATGACTTGAAACCTGAAGACGAGTTAAACAAGTTTCGAAATCAAAAAATTGAAGAACTTCGAATTGCCGAGTTCCTTGAGCCTGAAATCCTCGGAGACGGATTCGTAATCAAACAAGGAAAAGTTGCAGGAATTGAATTGAAGACCGAAAAGAACAAAATCCTATTTCAGAACAATTATGGTGGTTGGATAGACATTGACTATGACGTAGTTGAAATAACAAATAAGAATAGTTGGAAATGGAAATAAAAAGCCTGTGTACAACAACGTATATAATTTATGCTCAAATTGGAACTATAACAAACCGACAAACATTCAATAATAATATTGCTACGGCGGAAAAATCTCCGATTTTTACGTCGCACAAACTATATACAAACTCGTTGTAAACAATTAAACGAATGTACTTTCCTGAAATAGGTTGACTACAAATCAGACAACTTATTACAAATAAAGATGAAAGAACAAAAACCACCCTGCCGAAAAATAACCTATGAAAAAGTAGGTTTCGATTTAAAATTACTCATTATTGACCAAATCCAAAATGGAAGGATTTCTACCAATTATGCCGCTAAAAA
>CAMDPE010000128.1 GCA_945903795.1 Lutibacter flavus
TTGTGTTTTTAAAAATAAATTCTGATATTTGTTATATAAATTCATAAAAAAACGCCTATTCTGCAACTTTACTTTTTATAAATACACGTTTAACCAACCCCTATAATGTATTTAAATTATGGAAAGTAAAACTATTCTTGACAGCGTTCTAGTCAACAATTACATCAACGGAAATGAAAAATCTTTAGAGATTTTAATAATTCGTCATAAACAGCGAATTTTTAGTTTTATACTGTCTAAAGTTTTAGATAGAGAAGTAGCAGAAGATATTTTTCAAGATACTTTTATTAAAGTTATAAACACTTTAAAAAGAGGTGCTTATAATGAAGAAGGTAAGTTTTTGCCTTGGGTAATGCGAATTTCGCATAACTTAATTATTGATCATTTTAGACGTAACAAACGCTTGCCTAAATTTAACAATACCGATGATTTCGATATTTTTGATGTGTTGAGCGATGAAATGCTTTCTGTTGAAAATCAGATTATTAAAAATCAGATTTTAGAGGATGTCCAAAAACTTGTAGAAGAATTACCAGATGATCAAAAGGAGGTTTTGGTAATGCGAATGTACAAGGATATGAGTTTTAAGGAAATTGCAGAAAATACCGGAGTGAGCATTAATACGGCTTTAGGTAGAATGCGTTACGCTTTAATAAATTTGAGAAAATTAATAGAAAAGCATAACATTATTTTAGTAAACTAAATAAAAACACAATAAAGGTAAATTTTTATCGTTTAAATAGTATAAACCAACTATTTATGATGAAACTTTACTCTCAAAAGTCTCCAATGATGGAGCAACCAAGACCCGAAATAATTCAATATTTGCTAAACTATTCCAAGCAATTGAGGATAGTTAAAACCAACAAAACCGACTATATTGAATTACATTTGAATTAATGTTCTTTTGAAACCCACTTTATAACCTAAAGTGGGTTTTTTGCTAAAAATGCTTTTCTTCCAATTGTTTTTGTGATGATATCTTTTTCAAGATTCCAACTTCTTGCAGGCGAATATTCCCTGCCGTAATAAATAATTTGTAAATGCAGTTTGTTCCATAATTCCTCAGGAAATAATCTTTTGGCATCCTTTTCTGTTTGCACCACATTTTTTCCGTTGGTTAAATTCCATCGATACATTAAACGATGAATATGAGTATCCACAGGAAAAGTTGGAATTCCAAAAGCCTGGCACATCACCACGCTCGCCGTTTTATGACCAACAGCAGGCAATTCTTCTAAATCTTTAAAATTTTGAGGCACTTGTCCGTGATGTTTTTCAATCAATAT
This sequence comes from Lutibacter flavus, assembly GCA_945903795.1. GTDB lineage: Bacteria > Bacteroidota > Bacteroidia > Flavobacteriales > Flavobacteriaceae > Lutibacter > Lutibacter flavus_A. The sequence goes on from CAMDPE010000128.1 coordinate 1,290, forward strand.
TTTCGACAAGACGTAAATTCCTTTAGATTTCATAGGCGATAAACCCGCAGGTTTTATAATTTCCCGAATTTCTTCCACCGAAAGTTTTACCATATCATAAGGATTGTCGGCTTTGGCAAATAATTTTGGCGTGATTTTATTGACACCAACATCGGTACTTTGCGCCGATAATAAAACAGCGATTAAAAGCGTATAAGAATCTTTATGGTGAAGCGGTATTTGCGGATTTGGATATATTTTTTCGAGTGTATCAATTACAAACTGAACTTTTTCGGCTTTGGTCATAAATTAGTCAGAAAGTTAAATGTTAAAAGTAATTTATTAAAGGCTTAAAAGTACAAAGTTTCTTTATTTTTGAAAGGTTCATTAACAATTTGTTTTATTTATCATTTTAACTTTTTAACTTTCAACTTTTAAAACTTACAACAAGTAACTTATAACTTAAACAAATGACAACATTAAAAATAGGCAATGCCGCACCAAATTTTGAAGCGCTTGACCAACAAGGAAATACCGTAAAATTATCAGATTATAAAGGAAAAAAATTGGTATTATTTTTTTACCCGAAAGCAAGCACGCCAGGCTGCACGATGGAAGCCTGCAATTTGCGGGACAATTATCATTCATTTTTGGCGAAAGGTTATGAGGTTTTGGGCGTAAGCGCAGATTCGGCAAAACGCCAGCAAAGTTTTATAGAAAAATACAAATTGCCTTTTCCGTTATTGGCTGATGAAGATAAAAAAGTAATCAATGCTTTTGGCGTTTGGGGACCAAAGAAATTTATGGGCCGTGAATTTGACGGCATTCACCGAGTTACTTTTGTGATCGACGAAAATGGTATGATTAAAGAGGTGATTACAAAAGTTAAAACCAAAGAACACGCAAGCCAGATTTTAGGTTAGATTTTTGGCGTTTTAGATGTTGTTTTTGATAGCTTGAAATTGAAAACAGTAATAGTTAAAAAAATTACACGAATAAACAATTCAACAGTTAAACACCAACCTAAAACTTCACATCCATTTTAATATTCAGCACCCGTTGGGTCATATAATTTGGGATGCCATAAAATTGTTTGGAATACACATCACGAACCCAAGTATTTGTGATGGCGTTTTGCACATCGAACATATTAAATATTTCAAATCCAACAGAAAATTCTTTTAAGTTAATTTTCCATCCGCTTTTATATTGGTTTTTGGCATCGGTAAAAACATAAGAAATTCCAATATCGGCTCTTTTGTAGGCGTTTAACCTATTTTGATATTGGTACGGATTTGAGTAGGAGGGAGAACCACCCGGAACGCCGGTGTTAAAAACCAAATTTAAGTACATTTTAATGTTTGGGATGTTGGGAACATAATCCTGAAAAAGCATGCCAAATTTGAAACGTTGGTCGGTAGGACGCGGAATATAACCCTGATTATTTTTGTTTTCTTCTGTTTTTAAAAATCCGATGCTTACCCAGCTTTCCGTTCCGGGAACAAATTCACCGTTTAGTCTCAAATCGATGCCGGTGGCGTAAGCAATTGCATCGTTATCGGCACTATACCGCACTTTTACATTGTCGACTGTATACGTATTTACATCCGTTAAATGTTTGTAATAAACTTCTGAAACCAGTTTAAAAGGCCGTTCCCAAAGTTTAAAACTGTAATCGTTGCCCAAAATTATTTGTATTGATTTTTGAGCTTCAACAGTAGGAATAACGATTCCGGAATAATCTCTAAGTTCTTTGTAAAAAGGCGGTTGGTTATACATTCCTCCAGAAATTCTGAAAAGCATGTCTTTTTCCCAGTCGGGTTTTATGGAAAATTGGCCTCGCAAACTGTAACTTGTTTGGTTTACCTTGTCAGCAATTTGATCATTTACACTCCAATTGTGTGAACGTAAACCAACATTGTACCAAATTTTGTGGTTGTTCCAAAAAGCATTTTTGCTGTATTGGGCAAACCAAACCAACCGATTAATGGCAACGTGATTGTTGGCGCGGATACTTTGAAAAGGCAGCAATTCGCCTGTAAATGGCTCGTAAGGCTGGTTATTCGACACGAAATTTGGAGGCCGTACGCTAAATCCCAAGGAATCGATCACTTCCCATTCGTTTACACGGTCTTTGGTGTCTTCATTTTGATATTTAATCCCAAAATCTATTTGGTGGCTGTTCTTTTTAAAGGTGCCGTTTATTTCCATATTGTTGATGAAGGCATCCAAATCATTTCGGGCGTGACTTAATTGTGAGCCAATTCCTTCATAAAAATCGACTTCCCCAAAATTGTCTGAACCAAAATCGCTGTTCACTTCACCCAAATTATAACTGGCCAAAACATCATAATATTCTTCTTCAATAGTATGATAACTTGAAGTTGTTAGATTGACATTCAAATTATCATTTACTGCGTAACTTCCTTTTAAAGCGCCAAATACCGTTTTGAATTTATCTTTTTCTTGGCCTTCATAATAAACTATCAATTCCTGTGGATTGCTGATGGTTCCAAATTTTGTCCGGCGTGATTGTGGTGTGAAATTGTAATTATTGAGCGAAAAATTTCCCAGAAAATCGATCTTTAATTTGGGATTTACCGAATAAGACAAAAATGTTTGTGCATCGGTAAAATTTGGATTTGAGGTTATTATAATGTCTTTGCTGTTGATAAACAAGCTGTTATCCCGGTATCTGACGCCTACCAACGCACTTAATTTATTTTGAAGCATCAAGCCTTCCACAGTTGCGCTTCCGCCCAATAAACTTGCATTCACGGAAGTTGTAAATTCGGTAGGCGTTCTGTAAGTAATGTCTAAAACCGAAGAAAGTTTGTCGCCATATTTTGCCTGAAAACCGCCTGCCGAAAAATTGACGTTTTGTACCATGGCACTATTCACAAAGCTTAAACCTTCCTGTTGTCCGGACCGCACCAAAAATGGACGATAAACTTCAATGCCGTTCACATAAACCAAATTTTCATCAAAATTTCCGCCGCGCACATTATATTGGGTGCTTAATTCGTTGTTGTTATTAACGCCGGGTAAGGTCATTAATATGTTTTCTACGCCTTGATTTGCGCCGGGAATTTTAGCAATATCACTCTGATTTACAGTTATTAAACCTTGCGCATCTTTTTTAACGTCTTTTACAATAACTTCATTAATGATTTCAATTTTAGGTTCTAGAACAGGCGAAAATTGCCATATTTTATTTTTTTGCAGCTTTACGATTTCCTCAAAAGTATTATAGGAAATATGGCTGAATGTAATCGTAATTTCAGTATTTGCAGGAATTTTCAATTCATATTCACCTTTTTCATCAGAAGTGGTTCCTGTATTTAAATAGGTAATTGCAACGCCTTCAATAGGTGATTTACTGATGGTTTTTAAAACACCTTTAACAGTTGCCGTTTGGGCTGATATATATGTTGATGCCAATAAAAAACAAAAGGTTAGCGTTGCTGTTTTTAGCATGGACTTTTATATTTTTCTGAAGAAAGTTGTGTTTAATGTATTTATGTTTCCAACATTGTCGGTTACCGTGACTTTTAGCTCATGTTTTGAATCGGTAAAAACTTCATCCTTAAAATCAAAAGTCAGCACGCCCGTTGTTACGTCATATTCCATTAAAATCCATTGTCCGTCTATTTCTGCTCTGTAAGTATTGATACCCGATTTGTAATCAAAAATCTTCACTTTTAGTGTTTCATGGTTAGTGACCCATTGGTCATTTTTGAAATTATGCAACTGAATATTTGGTGCATCATTATCAGATAACAAAGTAAATTTCCCTAATTTTTTTATTGAAGCGTAAAATATTGAATCCTTTTTTATGGTTGATTCATAGCTTTTATTTCCTTTTTTGTTGATGGAAGCGATATACATTTGTTTCTTTTCGGCTTCAGAATATTTGGACACATCAAATGTGATGGTATAATTATAATGAATTGGTACATTTGGGGAATGTACTTTTACAACAGCATCATCCACTTCAAAATCCAACCATAAATCATCATAAAAGGTATTTTTTGGAAATGCGACAGAAACGCCGTTTTTGCTAAACTCATTAAATTTTGCAGCAATAACTTTATATGGAGTTACAGTTTCTGTTTTTCTAACCAAAATGCTGTCTTTCTTTCCGGTAACAGGAATGGAAATTTTTTGTATATTTCCGTTAAAATCTTTTGCGATAATTTCTATATTATACGATTTTTGGTCTTCAATAGTTAAATATCCGTTGTTAGCGGAAATTGCATACATATTCAATTTATTTGAAGGCTCAATAAAACACTTCTGAATTCGTTGGCCCATTTTTTCAAGTCGTTCATAATCAACCAATAAATTAATGTATTTGTCTTCTGAAAAAGCCAAAATACTCGCCTTAAACTCGTGAAATTTTTCCCCATTTACGGAAAGTTCCAAACTGTACAATCCGTTTTGGTTGGCGGCATCATCCAATTGGTCGTAGGCATTTATACCAAAACCAATTTTTCCAAAAGCGTTAATTTTGTCGGCCAACAAATCTCCGTTATTCAATTTTTTGAATGAAAGCTGCAGCGGCGTATTAATTTGGTTTATTTGAGACTCCGCATCCAAAGAATAGCCAACCAAAGTATTGATTGTCGGGAGTTTGGAATCGCTTATTTGAATACCAAAATGGAATGGATTTATTGTTTTTTCAGTAGATAAATCCCTGATTTCAAAATGCAGATGAGGCCCCATAAATCCGCCAGTTCTTCCACTTAACGCAATAATTTCACCTTTTGTGATGGGCAATTCCGAAGCGGAAGGATATGCCTGAACTTCAAAACTTTCATTTTTGTATTGCTGTTTTTTAATATAGGCTTCTATTCGGTCGCTAAATTTTTGTAAATGTCCGTAAACTGTTGTGTAACCGTTTGAATGCGTGATGTAGAGTGCCTTTCCATAACCCCAATGCGCAATTCTAATTCGAGAAATATAACCATCAGCAGCAGCCAAAACATTTAATCCTTCTCTTTGCTGCGTTTTAATATCTAGTCCCGCGTGAAAATGATTAGGCCGCAATTCCCCAAAAGTTCCTGATAATATTAAAGGAATATCAAGCGGGCTTCCAAAATAGTTTGTTGGATAGGTGTTTTGCATGGTAACAGTCGCTTGTCCAAAGGCAAGTGTGTTGCAAAAGAGCATTAAAAGTACAATCAGTTTTTTCACGAATATTATTTTTTTTGTGCTAAAATACTAAATTATATTTTTTATAAAGTTTAAATTATTAATCATTTAGCACAAAAGGTTTAAGTTTTTTATAAAATACAAAAAAAACAGTTGTAATATTGCGATACTAACACTAACTTTGTATTTATAGTTTATATTCCTAAAGCAAGTATGAGTTCTATAATACAAGTAGTTAATTTAGTAGAAGATAAACTCGTAAAACTTTTGGAAAATTATCATTTTTTGAAGGAAGAAAATGAGTTTTTATTCAATAAAATAGCATTATTGGAGAATGAATTGGCAGAGGGAAAGCATATTTTTAATGAGATTGAAAAAAAATACCAAACATTAAAAATTGCAAAAACTATAGAAGGCAGTAAAGAAGATAGGAGAGAAACGAAACTCAAAATAAATGCATTAATTCGTGAAATTGACACATGCATTGTTCAATTAAGCGAATAAGATCTTTAAAATGGCAGAACCTTTAAAAATAAAAGTAACAATCGCCGGCAGGGTATATCCAATCAACGTGAAAAACGAGAATGAAGAAGAGGGTATGCGTAAAGCGGCAAAACATATTAACGATATGGTTACTAAATTTGAAAAGAATTATGCGGTAAGTGATAAACAAGATGTTTTGGCCATGTGCGCCCTGCAATTTGCTTCACTTATTGAAATAAATTCCATAAATAAAGATCAGGATATGATAGATGTGACAGAAAAAATCAATAAATTGGGTGCGTTAATTGATACGCATTTAGAAAAATAAGTTCTTTAAAATAAATTAATAATAATAATACTGCCTACATTAGTTATTGTTTGTTAAACTCAACATTATACCTTTATAAAGGATGAGTCTCAATTGCGAAAGCATGCCGTTTTTAACGGATCCTTGACCAGTTAGTTAGTCCTAAACTTGTTTAAAGGAGTTTACAGAACCTCTCTAATGTAGGTTTTTTTATACCTAAAACTGAAATATGACAGAATATATAATGCCAATTATTGTTGGTATCGCAATAGGGTTAGCAATAGGTTATGTGATAGCCAAAACGCTGGAGAAAACGAAAGCCACTAAAATTTTAAGAAATACGAGGAAGGAAGCTGCTACAATTATTAAAGAAGCGCAAATAGAAGCTGAAGCGACCAGAAAGGACAAAATTTTGCAAGCTAAGGAAAAGTTTATTGAGCTAAAATCGGAGCACGAAAAAGTGATTATTGCCAGAGACCGTAAAATAGCTGAAGCTGAAAAACGCGCTCGTGATAAAGAGTCCCAAATATCTCAGGAATTAGACAAAAATAAAAAATTGAATCTTGATATTACCACTAAAATCAGCGAGTATGATAAAAAAGTGGAATATTACGACCGAAAAACTGAAGAGGTTGATAAACTTCACCGCAAACAAGTTGATCAACTGGAAGTTATCTCAGGATTATCAGCTGTGGATGCAAAAAAAGAATTGATTGCATCCCTTAAAGAACAAGCGAAATCTGATGCGATGGCAAGTATTCAGGAAACTATTGAAGAAGCAAAATTAACAGCACAACAAGAAGCTCGTAAAGTGATTTTAAACACGATTCAGCGTGTAGGTGTTGAGCAAACTGTTGAAAACTGTGTTTCTGTATTTAATATAGAATCCGATGATGTAAAAGGACGAATTATAGGCCGTGAAGGTCGGAATATTCGTGCTTTGGAAGCCGCTACAGGTGTTGAAATTATTGTTGATGATACGCCAGAAGCCATTATTTTATCTTGTTTTGATCCGGTTAGAAGAGAAATAGCACGTTTATCATTGCATAACTTGGTTACCGACGGAAGAATTCATCCGGCGCGTATTGAAGAAGTCGTAAAAAAGACCGAAAAACAAATCCAGCAGGAAATTATTGAAATTGGAAAACGTACCGTAATCGATTTGGGTATTCATGGATTGCATCCTGAATTGATCAAAACCATCGGACGAATGAAATATCGTTCATCTTATGGCCAAAACTTACTGCAACACTCTCGTGAAGTTGCCAACTTGTGTGGATTGATGGCTGCGGAATTGGGTTTAAATGCTAAATTGGCTAAAAGAGCCGGTTTGTTACATGATATTGGTAAAGTTCCGGAAACAGAAAGTGAATTACCTCACGCCTTGTTGGGAATGCAATGGGCTGAAAAATATAATGAAAGCGCAGAAATTTGCAATGCGATTGGAGCTCACCATGATGAAATTGAAATGAAAACATTGATTGCGCCAATAGTGCAAGTTTGTGATGCCATTTCAGGGGCCAGACCAGGCGCACGACGTCAAATCTTGGATTCGTACATTCAACGTTTAAAAG
>CAMDPE010000129.1 GCA_945903795.1 Lutibacter flavus
TCAATTTTTAGACATCGCCTTAAACTAAATCATGTTAATAAGAACCAAACAAAAAAAGCACGCCAATGGCGTGCTTTTTATCATTATAATAATAAAACTTATTGTTAATTACTCAACTTTACTTTCAAGTAATTTGAAAAACTGATCTAATTTAGGCATTAAAACAATACGTGTTCTTCTGTTTTTGGCTCTTCCTTCAACAGTTGCGTTTGTATCTAATGGCATATATTCACTTCTTCCTGCTGCAACCAAACGGCTTGGTTTAATGTTAAAATCATTTTGTAAAACTCTGATTACAGAAGTAGAACGTTTAACACTTAAATCCCAGTTGTCTTTCATATCTGAAGTGCTGATAGGCATATTATCGGTATAACCTTCAACCATAACTTCCAATTCAGGTTGCGCTGCAATAACATCGGCAACTTTTTTCAATACGCGTTTTGCATCGTTTGAAATTACGTGACTTCCACTTCTAAACAATAATTTGTCTGCAATAGAAATGTAAACAACTGTCTTTTCCACATCTACATGAATATCTTCATCACTAAAGCCATCTTTTAAAACACTTTTTAATTTAAACCCTAAAGCCAAATTCATAGAATCTCTTTGAGTAATTGCCTTTTGAATATATTGAATATACTCATCTTTTTTACCCATTTGAGTCAATGTTTCTTTAATGCTTTCTGAAGCAGATTTAGATAAAACAGTTAAGTTTTCAACATATTCCAATGTTTTTTCTTTGTCTTTTCTTAAATCTTCCACTTGTTGATTTAAAGCATTCAACCTGCTTTCACTTTCAATTCTACATTTCATTAAGTCAGCTTTGGTATCAACCAATTCCGAACTCGTTTTGTTGTAATTATTTTCCAATTCCGTGTACTTCTTTTGAGAAACACATGAAGTTAAAAAAATAGATGCCATAAGCATCAAAATTCCGATTTTCTTCATAATTTAAATGATTTTTAGTGTGAAACAAAAGTAAATAAAACTAAGTATAGTTCCTTAAATAATAGTTATTTTATGATATTTTTAAGAAATAATTTAACTTTATATTTACCCTTTAATTTCTTTAATAATTCAATAACAACTAAAGTTATGAAAAATTGTCTCTTTACCCTAATTTTATTAGTGTTTTTATCTTGCTCATCTACTAAAACAGACCTTAAAATAATAGAAGGAAATGCTATAGGCACCACATTTACAGTGCGTTATTTGACTACAAAGGCTAACAATTATGAAACTAAAATTGACAGTTTAATTGCAGCCATTAACAAGTCCGCTTCTACTTATATTCCAACATCCGATCTTTCAAAGATTAATAAAGGGGACACCACTGTTATGGCCGACGCCAATTTGCAGGAAGTATTCCTAAAATCAGCAAAGATATTTAAGGAAACTGAAGGCGCTTTCGACCCAACTATTGGTATTTTAGTGAATGCCTGGGGATTTGGTCCTGAAAAACCTATTGAAAATCTGGATTCCTTAAAAGTTCAAGAATTATTAAAATATGTGGGTTTTGATAAAGTAAAACTCGAAAACGGAAAAATAAAGAAATTATATCCTGAAATTTATTTGGATTTTAATGCCATCGCAAAAGGTTATTTGGTTGATATGGTAAGCCGCATGTTTGAAAAATATGGGGTTAAAAATTATATGGTTGAAATTGGCGGTGAAATAAGGGCAAGAGGCAAAAATGAAAAAGGAACACCTTGGAAAATAGCCATTGAAAATCCAAATACTGATGGTAGCCGTTCTTTTGCAACCGTAATTGAACTGAGTGATGAATCTATCGCCACTTCAGGGAATTACAGAAAATACAAGATTAAGGAAGATGGCACAAAATATGTGCACACAATAAATCCAAAAACAGGTTATGCCAATGAAAGCAATTTATTGAGCGCTTCGGTAATTTCTAAATTGGATTGTGCAGATGTTGATGCTTATGCGACGGCTTTTATGGAAATGGGATTTGAGAAATCCAAAGATTTTTTAAAAATGCATCCCGAATTAAAATCATTTCTGATTTATATCGATGAAAAAGGTGAAATGCAAACTTATAAATCAGACAATTTCGATAATTAGTTTATTTAAAACAAACAGGCAAAATTTCGTTTTTCGTTAAACAGTATTTTTCAATAAGTTCCGAAGAAATTTTTTCTGAATAATTTACTTCTTCCACCTTAAAACCAGCAGCACGCAATCGGTCAAAATAATCTTTTCCGTAAACACGAACGTGGTCGTATTGCCCAAAATGTTTGGCGCGTTCTTCAGGATTGGTTATAGAAAAATCTTCATAGGTTTTTTCTCTGTCCAAATCCTGTGGAATTTGAAAAATCCCCATTCCGCCAGGTTTTAAAACTCGGTACAACTCGCTCATCGCTTTCTTATCATCTTCAATATGTTCCAAAACATGGTTGCAAAAAATAACATCGAAACTATTTTCTTCAAAAGGCAAATCGCAAATATCTGCTTTCACATCAACAATTGGAGAGTACAAATCAGCGGTTATATATTCGAGATTTTTAAGGTTTTTGAACCGTTTTAAAAAACATTGTTCAGGCGCCATATGCAACATCTTTTTGGGGGCCGTAAAAAAATCGGTTTCATTTTTTAAATATAACCACAACAATCTGTGGCGCTCCAGCGAAAGCGTGCCTGGCGCAAGGGCATTTTTACGTTGCTTTCCATAGCCATAAGGTAAAAAACTGCTGTAACTTTTACCATCAATAGGATCGGTAAATCGTGAACCTTTAAGGCAAATTGCCAAAATCGGACTTACCCAATAACTCGCTTTTATAAGTATTGGACGCGGTATTTTATTGAGTATGAATTTGAATAATCCTTCCACTTATTTATAGTCTTCTCTAGTTGGAGAAAATACGTCTGTCACTTTGCAATTTGTTAACGCATTTCCGCGATGAATTACATTTGAAGGAATATTGGCAATCATTCCTGGTATCAAAACTGTAGAAATACCATCAATCACCAATTCCAATTTTCCTTCAATCACTTGGGTTGATTGCTCATGAATATGTGAATGTTCAGGTAAAATCGCGCCTTCTTCAATCTCCCAAAAAGCAATAGTGAAACTGTTGGTGTGAAAAAAGCGTCCATTAAAACCTTTAATGATTTCTTTTGGCTCAATGTTGGAAATTTCCTGAATCATATTTTTATTAATTACTGTCTAAACTCCTTTTCTTCATCACTTTCAATTCCCAACGCCTCATAAATATAGCTAAATGTTGAAAGCAATTCGGGTTTTCCGTTTATAATGGCAACATCATGCTCAAAATGCGCACTTGGTTTACCGTCTTTCGTTAAAATTGTCCAGCCATCTTTTAATTGGTTAATCTGGTGCGTTCCCAAGTTCACCATAGGCTCAATGGCAACCACCATTCCTTCCACAAATTTTTTACCTTTTCCCCTGAAACCATAATTTGGCATTTCAGGATCTTCGTGCATTTCTTTTCCCAATCCGTGTCCAACCAATTCGCGAACAATTCCGTATCCTTGCTTTTCGCAATAATGTTGAATGGCATAACCAACATCTCCAACCCTATTTCCTGCTTTAAACTCACGTATTCCCATATACAGACTTTCTTTGGTGATTTTCAACAATTTTTTGGTTTCCTCGGCCACTTCTCCAACTTCAAAAGTATAGGCGTGATCACCATAAAATCCGTTTTTTAAAGCACCACAATCGATGGAAATAATATCACCTTCCAATAATGGTTTGTTACTTGGAATACCGTGAACAATTTGGGCATTCGGACTCATACACAAGGTATTGGGAAAACCATACATTCCCAAAAAACCTGGCAAAGCACCTTGATCTCTTATAAACTCCTCTGCCAATTTATCTAAATATAACGTGGTAACGCCTGGTTTTACTTCTTTCGCCAAAATCCCCAAAGTTTTAGACACTATCAGGGCGCTTTCACGCATCAGTTCAATTTCGGCTCTCGTTTTAAGTTTTATCATTCTATCATTAAATTTATATTGCAAAGGTACTTCAAATAAATAATTTTCATACCTGGTTTTTCTGAAAATCCCCTTCATCAAAAAATAGTCCAAAAAATGATTTAAAACAGTTTTTTTAGCTAAAATCAATTGTACATTTGACCGAAAAATATTTGATTAATGTTTATGTATAAAGCCGTTAGCGCAGCAGAAGCTGTAAAAGTAATTAAATCGCACGACCGGATATATATCCAAGCGGCAGCCGCGGCGCCACAAGAATTGATAAATGCCATGGCTGCGCGACACGAAGAGCTTCGTGGCGTAGAAGTTTGCCACTTGCACACCGAAGGCGACGCTCCTTATGCCGACCCAAAATACAAAGACAGTTTTCACGTTAATTCGCTTTTTATCGGCGCTAACGTACGTCATACGCTAAAAGCCGGAAATGGTTCTTACACGCCAGTATTTTTAAGTGAAGTTCCCAATTTATTTAAACGAAATATCCTTCCTGTTGATGTTGCCCTGATTCAAGTTTCGCCGCCCGATAAGCATGGATACTGTTCTCTTGGAGTTTCTTTGGAAGCAATTTTAGCGGTTATTGACAATGCAAAACACGTTATTGCGCAAATAAACGAGCAGATGCCAAGGGTTCATGGCGAAGGTATTATTCATATTTCCGAACTAGATACTTTTGTTGAAGTAAATTTACCTATTCATGAGCATTCTTTGGCAGAACCAACACCTATTGAAGATAAAATAGGCGGTTTTATTGCTGAATTGATTGAGGACAGAAGTACATTGCAAATGGGTATTGGAAGCATTCCAAATGCAGTTTTGCACAAATTGGGAAACCATAAAGATTTAGGCTTGCACACCGAAATGTTTTCCGATGGCGTTATTGATTTGATTTTAAAAGATGTAATTAACGGTAATTATAAAGGCGTAAATGCCGGCAGGGCTTTGGCCACATTTTTAATGGGATCCAAGCGTTTGTACGATTATGTGGATGACAATCCGTTCGTTGAACTGCGGTCTTGTAATTATGTGAATGATGTTTCCGTGATCAGACAAAATCCTAAAATGGTTTCCATAAATTCGGCAATTCAAGTTGATTTAACCGGACAAGTTTGCGCGGATTCTATTGGAGGAAGATTGTATTCGGGCGTTGGCGGACAAATGGATTTTATAAGAGGCGCCAGTTTAAGCGATGGCGGAAAAGCCATTATTGCCATCCCTTCAACGACCCAAAATGGAATCAGCCGAATTGTGCCATTTTTAAATAAAGGTGCAGGTGTTGTAACCACCAGAGCTCATGTACAATACATTGTTACCGAATATGGTGTTGCCAATTTATATGGAAAAACCATTAAACAACGCGTAAAAGAACTGATAAAAATATCACATCCTGATCACAGAGAAGCTATTGAAAAAGAATTTTTTGAAACTACCGGGATGTAAAAAATAACCCAAATATGGAAAAAGCCATAATTTCAAAATTGAAATTATGGCTTTTTTTGAAATTAAATTTATCACAGCCTAAAAATCAAAATACCAATTGAACACATCGGTTTTTAATCCGAAGGAAATCCAGGTGGAATTTGATGCCGAAAAACCTGTGGCTGACGCTGTTGGATCAAACTTTCTATAAGTTAACCCGCCAAATAATTTTAAATTGGTGGCAGGATTCACCAAATAGCCCAACTGCAAATCACCTATAAAAACATTGGCCACATTGCCTTGTCCAATTTTATTGCCATAATCTGAAACCCGGTCATCGTTATCGGCAAAAACATCACCGCCATAACTTTTGGTATCTGTTCCGTCAGCAAAATCAAATCCTTTTTTTCCGATCACTATTTTTGCGTTTGCAATCCAGCGATTTTTGGTGTAATTCATAATTCCGATAGCTTCCCTGAAATTAGCGCCCCATAAATGCGCCAACGGTTGGTTGTTATGCCCGAAATTATAATTCAACTCATCATGAGAATACGTGTAAGGACGCACCGCATTAAATTCGGCCTGCAAGAATAAATTTTCCACATTAAATGCATTGTGATATTTTACGCCAAATTGCGCGCCAAATTTATTAGCCCACCAGCCGTTGCTGCTTGTCATTTCGCCCACCCTAAAATCATCCAACAACAATTGGGAATAAAAGGTAATCGCTTTCATTTTATATTTTAAACTGAGTCCGAGTGTTGTATTTCCTGCTCTTGAACCTGTGGCAAACTCCACTGCGGAATAAAAAATAAGCGGATTTACATAATTGATGTCGAAACCTCTGCCATTTGTATCATCCCAAATTACGGTTTCAAACAATCCTATATTTAATTTTTTTGTAACGTTCCAGTCCAAATAATGCATCGCCATATATTTTTGCTTGTAAGCGCCATCAACCGTTAATTCGGGTCTTACATCTTGCATCCACATAAAAAAATTAGTGTATTTTATCTTCCAAAAATTAGTCGAAATTTTAAAATAAGGATAAGGTGATGCCACATCCGACAAGAATAAAGAACGATATCCATCGCCTATAAAGTTTTTTCCGCGACCGAACTGAAAATTAAAATGACTGCTTGGCGCATACGAAATGTAGGCTTCTGCCACCGGATAATCATAAGCATCTTCCTGAAATGGCTTGGCAATTCCTCGTCCGGGAATGATGGCCGGATTTCCGCCGGAAGGTTTTATGGATTCGGCATATTCGTTTACGTAATTGGCAAATCGGCCCTGACTTTCATAAAAACTCGTTGAAAAACTGAGCGTTTTACCAATTGCGCCGTTTACCTGAATGGCACGTGTATTGTTGTATGTTTTAACGCCTTCGCTGTCTTTCCCCAATTGCAAATCAACCATTGGGTTGATGGTAAACCAAAAATCTTTTCCCTGAACATTAGCCATATGTTCGTTGAACAATTTGCGGCCAAACCATGTCGATTTTGGCTTGATTAACTTGTTTTTCAAAGCATCCAAATCCACGTATTCGCGAATTTCATTGTATAAATAAGGTTTTACACCCGTGTGGGAATTATCGGCATTGTTTAAATACGCATCATAAGCATTGTAAGTTGTATGTGTAAAAGGAATATTTAAATCGCTATTATGTTCGGGAAATAAAGTAGTTTTAGACGCAGCATATAGCAATTCTTCTTGTTTCTTCGGAATCACTTCTGCCACAACAACTTCTTTTTGGACAATTACTTCTTCAACATTGTCTTCCAAAGGAATTTTTAAAGGAAACACAAATTGCATTTCAATTGAATGGTTATTATATTTAGCTGGCGTTATTTTTGGAAGTGTCGCAAAAACACGCTCAATTTCGGCCTTTAACTCCTTGTAGGGAGAATTTACATAGATGACTTTAAAATTTCCTTCAGCATCGACTAAAAAAACGATGTTGGTGGTTGCCTTATAATTGTCTTTTTTTAAGTTTTCCGGAATTTTGAATTCCCCAATCACAGCATTTTTGACCTCATTCCTGAAGCAAATTCCCAGTTCAGTAATAATAGTGGAATCACATGCTGTAAAAACAGGATATTTTTCTATTTGGGAATATCCCGAAATGAATGAAATAATCAGCAGAAAACTTAATAATAACTTTTTCATTGTAATTTATTTCGAGATTTTTTGAACTTTCTTGTTTTTTATTTGGTACTTCTCGCCGCTTTCAACACAAGTTGCGAATCCGTTTTCATCAAAATTTAAACGATGTCCGTATTCGCTGATCCAACCAATTTGTTTTGAAGGATTCCCAACAACCAAGGCATAAGGCAAAACCGGTTTTGTAACTACAGCGCCCGCACCAATTAAGGCGTATTCACCAATTTCGTTGCCACAAATAATGGTGGCATTTGCGCCAATACTTGCGCCTTTTTTTACCAACGTTTCCTTGTATTCATCTTTTCTGATGATGGCGCTTCTGGGATTTATCACATTGGTAAACACCATACTCGGACCTAAAAAAACATCGTCTTCACAAATAACGCCCGAATAAATAGAAACATTGTTTTGCACTTTTACGTTTTTCCCTAAAACTACGCGGGGAGAAACAACCACATTTTGGCCAATATTACAATTTTCGCCAATTTTAGAATTGGGCATAATATGGCTGAAATGCCATATTTTAGTTCCTTTTCCAATTTCACAGCCGGCATCTATAACGGCGGTTTCATGCGCGAAATAATCTCCCATTTTAATATGCTTCATTTGTTTTTCCGCCATCAGCAATAACTTTTGCCGCTGATGTTCCAATTCTTGTAACGCCCATTTTTACCATTTTTACGGCGTCATCATAATTTCTTACGCCTCCGGCGGCTTTTGACTGCAAGGGTTTTGAATTTTCAACAATCAGTTCCATCGCTTCAAAAGTGGCGCCGTTTGGTTTGCCTTCCTCAGTTTTAAAAAATCCTGTAGATGATTTCACAAAAACGTTTTGTGCATTTTCTTCGCCAAAGTTATCAAGCACCACATCACGAATCAATTGTGACAAACCAATAATTTCATCATTTGTAAGTGCCGCTATTTCTATAATCCATTTTACAATCTTGTCATTGTCCAAGCCTAATTTTGTGCCTTTAAAAACTTCCGACTTCACCAAATTGATTTTTCCTTCTTTAAAAGCGGTAAAATTTACCACATAGTCCAATTCGTCGACGCCATTATCAATTGCTTGTTGTGCTTCCGCTAACTTTTCCGCTATTTCATAAGTTCCTTCATGAAATCCAATG
>CAMDPE010000130.1 GCA_945903795.1 Lutibacter flavus
TACACCTGTGAATTAATGGATAAAACCGTTTTGGATTGCACCAAAAATAACCGGGAACAGCTAAAAAACAGGTTTTTTGTTGAAGGTGATCCAAAAGCGCTGTTGATGTTTGAAATCTGCACAAATTCAGACCAAGAATCCAATAAACTTGCAGATAAACTCATTGAAGATTTAGAAAAAAACAATTTTGGTTACGCCTATCCAAAATTAATTGGCAAGGATATAAATCAAGCAGTTGAGCTTCGCAAAGCCGGATTGGGATTGCTCGGAAGCATTGTTGGCGATGATAAAGCTGTTGCCTGTATTGAAGATACGGCAGTTGACTTAAATGATTTGCCGAATTACATTGCCGAATTCACTGCGATGATGGCGGAATACGGACAAGAAACAGTGTATTATGCACACGCCGGGGCCGGAGAATTGCATTTGCGCCCGATGTTAAATTTAAAAAAGAAAGCAGATGTTGTTTTATTTCGGGAAATAACCACAAAAACCGCAAAACTCGTCAAAAAATACGGAGGCTCTTTTAGTGGAGAACACGGTGATGGCATTGTTCGCGCTGAGTTTATTCCGTTAATGATTGGAGAAAAAAATTACGAATTGTTAAAACTTATCAAACACACTTTCGATCCAAATGCGATTTTCAACAAAGGAAAAATTATAAATCCTTTTCCGATGGACGAAAGTTTGCGTTATGAAATTGACCGTGAGGAACCAGAAATAAAAACCATTCAGGATTTTTCGGATAGCGAAGGAATATTAAGAGCCACAGAAAAATGCAATGGATCAGGCGACTGCAGAAAACTGCCATCGGCCGGCGGAACGATGTGCCCGAGTTACAGAGCAACCAGAAACGAAAAAGACAGCACAAGAGCGCGCGCCAATGCTTTGCGGGAATTTTTGACGAATTCAACAAAGGAAAATAAATTTAACCACAAAGAATTGTATGATGTTTTCGATTTGTGTTTAAGTTGCAAAGCCTGCGCCAGTGAATGTCCGAGCAATGTAGATATCGCTGCCTTAAAAGCGGAATTTTTATACCAATATTACAAAGAAAATAAAGTTCCTTTCAGAACGAAATTGTTTGCCAATAATGTAAAATATAACAAACTGGGAAGCCTCGCCCCTACTTTTACCAACTTGATTTTAAACACCAAAATCACTAAAAAACTCATGGGAATTGCCACTGAAAGGAGCATTCCAAAATTATCAAGAATAACCGTTTTTAAATGGTTCCGAAAAAATGAATATCGTTTGGCAAAACAACCCCATAAATATGGAGAAATCTATCTTTTTGTTGATGAATTCACCAATTATTATGATGCCAATATTGGCATAGACACCATTGAATTGCTCACAAAACTGGGTTATAAAGTTAACGTAACCAAGCATGAGGAGAGCGGTCGCGGCTTTATTTCAAAAGGATTTTTGGATAAAGCCAAAGAGAAAGCCAATTTTAACGTGAACTTTTTTAAAGAATTAATTTCTAAAGAAACGCCTTTGGTTGGGATTGAGCCGTCAGCGATTTTAACTTTCAGGGATGAATATATAAGATTGGCCGATGACAAAGCGGCTGCAAAAAATATTTCGGAAAACACCTTCACGATTGAAGAATTTATCAAACAAGAATTTGAAAAGAATAATATTTCTTCCCAATCTTTTACCACAAAAAATAAAACACTGAAAATCCATGGCCATTGTCAGCAAAAATCATTAAGCAGTTTGGAACCCACATTTAAAATGCTTTCCATCCCCAAAAATTACTCAGTCACCATCATAAATTCCGGTTGTTGCGGTATGGCGGGTTCTTTTGGTTACGAAAAAGAACATTATAGTTTAAGCATGCAAGTGGGTGAAGACACTTTGTTTCCAAAAATTAGAAATACAGAGCAAAACACTATTATTGCTGCAGCCGGAACAAGTTGCAGACATCAAATTAAAGATGGCACTGGCAAAATTTCCAAACATCCCATCACTTTATTAAGAGAAGCCCTAATTTAAAAATGAAACGAGCAAAACAAATTTTGACAAATAAACGAATGATTAATAGCGAACAGCATCTGTTACCCCTAAAAAATAAAATTTAAACAGATGAAACTAACAATAAGAACCTATAAATTACAATTAAAACATCCTTTTACCATTTCAAGAGGCACCAGAACTGAGATTCCTTCAATCATTGTTGAACTTCAGGAAAATGGATTTTCCGGTTTTGGAGAAGCAACTGAAAACCCTTTTTACAAAACAACTGTTGAAGAATTTGAAAAGGAGCTCATTCAAAAACGCGAGATTATTGAAATATCTACGACCAGAACACCTGAAGAATATTGGGAATATTTGTTTCCGCATTTCAAAAATAATATGTTTTTATTATGTGCTTTAGATGAGGCTTTTACAGACTTATACACCCGAAAAAAAGGTGTTAAATTATATGAATACTGGAATTTTGAACTAAAAAATATTCCCCAGTCAAATTATACTATAGGAATTGATTCCATTGAAAATATGGTTTTAAAAATGAAAGAAGTGCCTTGGCCCATCTACAAAATCAAGTTAGGCACAAAAAACGACCTGGAAATAGTCACAGAATTAAGAAAACATACAGATGCTGTTTTTAGAATTGATGCCAATTGTGGATGGACCGTAAACGAAACGATAAAAAACTCCATAGAATTACAAAAATTAGGCGTGGAGTTTATAGAACAACCGTTGGCACCCACCAACTGGAAAGGCGCAAAAATAGTGTTCAATAATTCCTATTTACCCATTATTGCCGACGAAAGCTGCCTTGTGGAAAGTGATGTTGAAAAATGCTGCAACCATTTTCATGGCATCAACATAAAATTGATGAAATGCGGTGGTTTAACACCTGCCAAAAGAATGATTTCTAAAGCAAAATCTTTGGGATTAAAAACCATGGTTGGCTGCATGACAGAATCTTCAGTAGGAATTTCTGCCATTGCCCACTTAACACCAATGCTTGATTATGTTGATATGGACGGTGCTTTATTATTAAAAAACGATATGGCTTCAGGCGTAAAATTAGATAACGGGAATATTATATTTTCAATTAAAAACGGAACTGGTGTATTTTTAAACGAATAAAAAATTTATATAAATGAAAAAAATAATTACTGTTAGCCTCTTTTTTTTCCTAATTACAAGCTATGGACAACAAATTGACCCGCTACTTACTTCTGATTTAAGAAATCAACAAAAATGGGTCGATAGCCTTATGCATAAACTCACTTTAAAACAAAAAATAGGCCAATTATTTATGATTCAAGCTTATTCAAATAAAGATGAAAAGCATTATAATTACATCAAAAAAACAATCAAAAAATACCGTATTGGTGGACTTATTTTTATGCAGGGAACACCTGAAAAACAGGCCGAATTAACAAATAAATTTCAAGCAGCATCTAAAACTCCGTTATTAGTTGGTTTTGATGGAGAATGGGGATTAAATATGAGATTGCAAAATTCATTTCGTTATCCTTGGAACATGACTTTAGGAGCAATACAAAACAATGAATTAATTGAGCAGTTTGGAATACAATTGGGAGAGCACTGCAAAAGAATTGGAATTCACGTTAACTTTGCGCCTGTTGTTGACATCAACACAAATCCGGAAAACCCTATTATTGGCAACCGATCATTTGGAGAGAATAAATACAATGTAACTGATAAAGCCATTGCTTTTACAAAAGGAATGCAAAGCACCGGCGTTTTGTCAAATGCTAAACATTTTCCGGGTCATGGAGACACGTCTACCGATTCGCATAAAACATTACCCTTTTTAAACTTTAGTTTACAGCGCCTCGACTCAATAGAACTATATCCCTATAAAAAAATGTTCGCCACCAACTTAACAAGTGTTATGATTGCACATTTAAATGTGCCTTCGTTGGAACCGGAAAAAGGAGTGCCAACCTCAATTTCCTATAAAGTGGTTACTGAACTATTAAAAGAAAAAATGGGTTTTAAAGGTTTAATTTTTACTGATGCACTGAATATGAAGGGTGCGGCAAATTTCGCAAAACCAGGCGATATAGATTTAGCGGCATTTATAGCAGGTAACGATATGTTGCTGATTCCTGAAGATATAAAAGTGGCCATAAAAAAAATAAAAAAAGCCATTAGAAAAGATAAAATTAGTAAAGAACGCTTAAACCTATCTGTAAACAAAATACTAAAAGCTAAGTATTGGGCTGGTTTAAATCATTATATTCCCATTAAAGAAAGCGGAATACAAGATGAAATTATTACCGTAAAGGATAAATTATTATTTAGAACTTTAATGAAAGAAGCCATTACCGTTGTTAAAAATAATAACGATATACTGCCTATTAAAGAATTAGCAAATAATAAAATAGCTTATGTAAAATTAGGTGATTCAGATAATTTAAATTTCATAAATACATTAAAAAAATATACAGAAATTGATGTTGTTGAAGACCAGAATTTAAGCGATTTATTACAGAAATTAAAATTGTATGACACCGTTATTATAGGTTATCACAAATCAAATGAAACACCTTGGAAAAGTTTTAAAATGTCACCTGAAGAGCTAATCTGGCTTCAGGAAATTGCTAAAAACCATAAAGTAATTTTGGATGTTTTCGCAAGTCCTTATACCCTTTTACAAATAAGTGATTTTGACTTCATTGATGCCATTTTGGTTTCTTATCAGAACAGTTCCGAATCTCAGGAGATTTCAGCACAAATTATTTTTGGCGCACTAGAAGCTAAAGGAAAACTGCCTGTATCCATTAAAAAGATATTTCCTGAAGGTACAGGAATAAACACAACAAATCTAATGAGACTCTCCTATTCAATTCCTGAAGAAGTTGGTATGAGCAGTAAGTTGCTTGAAAAGATAGATTCTGTCACCAAAATTGTTGTAGATTCTTTAATGGCACCTGGCGGACAAGTTTTGGTTGCTCGTTACGGAAAAGTAATTTATCATAAAAGTTTTGGATATCAAACATATGATAAAAAACAAGCCGTAAAATTAACTGATTTGTACGATTTAGCTTCAGTAACAAAAATACTAGGTGGTTTGCCTATGATTATGAAAAGTGAAGAATCCGGATTAATAAATCTAGAATCAACTCTTGGTGAAATGTTACCTTATTTGAAAGGGACAAACAAAGAAAATCTTACCATTAAAGAAGTTTTATCTCATGTTGGAAAAATAAAACCCTGGATTCCTTTTTATTTAAAAACCATTGACAGCATTACAAACCAACCATCGTCCTATTTATACAAAAAAACAAAAGATGATGAATTCTCAATTAAAATTGCTGAAAATTTATACTTGGCGAATTCCTATAAAGATTCTATTTTTAAAAAAATTGCTGAAGCTTCTCAAAATAAAGAAAATGGATATAAATACAGTGATTTACCATTTATTTTATTTGAAAAATACATAAAAGAAACCTATCATCAAACATTGGATAAATTAGACGATTCGTTGTTTTACAAACCTTTAGGGGCCAAATCCATTACCTATAATCCTTTAAATAAATTCAATAACCAAGAAATTGCGCCTACAGAATTAGATGATTATTATAGACACCAATTATTGCAAGGCTACGTTCATGATATGGGTGCCGCAATGATGGGTGGTGTGAGTGGCCACGCCGGTTTATTTTCAAATTCAAATGATGTTGCCAAAATGATGCAAATGTACTTGCAAAAAGGTTATTATGGCGGAAAAAGATATTTTGAAACAAAAACAATAGACAAATTTAATCATAGATATTATGAAAATGACAGTATTAGAAGAGGACTTGGTTTTGACAAGCCTGACTTTAACGTTAAAATAAGTGCTGCAAGCAAATATGCTTCATCAAATAGCTTTGGGCATAGTGGTTTTACAGGCACTTACACTTGGGTTGATCCTGATAATGGAATTCTGTATGTATTTCTTTCAAACAGAGTTTTTCCCAAAATGAATAACAACAAACTTGGAAATCAAAATATTAGAACGGAAATTCATAACTTAATTTATGAGGCAATCATTGAAAAATAGTTTGACGGCACAATCCTAAAAGTGTGTAAACATAATTCTTTGGGTTTGTTTTTTTTTAACAAACTTGTTTTTTATCTGAAATAAATTAGTATATTCGCTATGGTAAGTTTCATAGCTTACCATCTTTTTCATAGCAATTTTCCTCACTCTCCTTGAGTGAGGTTTTTTTTTGCGGTAATCTTTACTAACTCAAATTAAAAAACAATTGCCTTAAAATGTTTTTCGTCAGTTTAAAATGAAATAGAAATGTTAGCTTTTAAAATCTCCTGTATTTTTTTACAAGGAACTTTTAAATCTCAAAAATAATTCAAAATTTTACAAAATATTAACATAATTATTTTTGGCAAATAGATTTATTTTGTATATTTGCCTTGGTAAGTTTCATAGCTTACCATCTTTTTCATAGCAATTTTCCTCACTCTCCTTGAGTGAGGTTTCTTTTTTTAAACACTTTCCTATTCCATTTTTATGAGTATCTTTGCCAGCTCAAATATAAACTATGCTTTTAGGAATTACAATTACAGAATGGGTTGGGTACGCGGCCTCTTTAGCGCTTATTATTTCATTTATGATGAAGAATATAAACACACTTAGAATTATAAATTCCTTAGGTGCAATACTTTTTGTGGTTTATGGAATTATGTTGCAGACTTCTTATCCTATCATTATCACAAACGCATTTATTTTGATGGTCAATGTTTATTATTTGACTAACAAAAGAAAAGTAGCTTTTGCAAAAGCATCGTAGCAAAAAAAGTTGAAATGATTTTTAATGGGCGCTTTTGTGCTGTACTACTTCAAACAATTCTCCGCCTTCACATTTAATGGTTTTGTAGGGAAATTTTAAAATAAGTGCATAATCATGTGTTCCCATCAAAATGGTTTTTCCGCTGTCGTGAATATCTTTTAGTACATTTAAAACATCTACGGAAGTAGCAGGATCCAAATTTCCAGTTGGTTCATCAGCTAAAATAAGATCCGGATCATTTAACAACGCCCTGGCAATGGCAATTCTTTGCTGTTCGCCGCCCGATAATAAATATGGCATTTTAAAACCTTTCGTTTCCATACCAACTTTTAACAATACTTCATTAATTTTCTCTTTCATTTTCACTTCATCTTTCCATCCGGTTGCTTTCAACACAAACAATAAATTGTCCTGAACACTTCTGTCATTCAACAGCTTAAAATCCTGAAAAACAATGCCAAGTTTGCGACGAAGAAAAGGAATTTCATCTTCTTTTAATGTTTTCAAATTAAATCCAACAATACTTCCTTCGCCATTTTCCAAAGGTAAATCGCCATACAAAGTCTTCATCAAACTACTCTTTCCACTTCCGGTTTTTCCGATTAAATAAACAAATTCACCCATATTAATTTGCAAATTAACATCGGCCAAAACCAGGTTTTCCCGTTGATATATTTGTGCATTTTGCAAGGAAAGAATAACTTCAGACATAGTACGCGCTGTTTTTGACAAAACTAGATATTTTAAAGTAAAGTATCAACAATAAAGCGATTAATAATAACACGGTTTTTTGAATGATTAATGCATTATGTCCAAAATATTAAACTGGGAACAGTTCTTGTTACAACTTTGTTAAAAAAATTATTTTTTGTAAAGGCAATTTCGAAAAAAAAATGCGTTATTACATAATAGTTAAAATCTTTCAATTTTTATTAATATGATTTATAAAAAGATTGTCCTGCCGTTAGTTGCATTCCTAATAACCCTTTCAATTTCAGCACAACAAACGTCAATTTACACAAATTCCCTTGTCGCCTATAACCACGCTGTTGAATTGTACCAAAACAAAGCGTATTTGGCCGCACAGGAAAAATTCATTGATATAAAACCTCAGTTCGATAATTCGGATGAATTAAAAGCCAATTGCGATTATTATATTGCGAACAGCGCCATTTGTTTAGAACAGCCAAATTCGGACGAGTTGATGCAACAATTTGTTGAAAAATATCCGACCAGCACAAAAAATAACAGGGCTTCTATTGATGTGGCGGATTATTATTTTAAAGTTGGTAAATATGGAAATGCCGCAAAATGGTACGCAAAAGTGAACCCCACCAATTTATCCATAAGGGAAGATGAAACTTTTAATTTTAACTATGGCTATTCTTTATTCGCCGCTAAAAACTACGCAAAAGCAAAATCCTATTTTTTAAATTTGCTGAATTCCCCTACATATGGTGTACAGGCAAAATATTATTATGGTTATATCGCTTACAATCAGGACGACTATGAAACTGCAAATACCTATTTGGGTGAAGTAGCAGAGAACGCTTCTTATAAAACCAATGTTTCCTATTATTTGGCTGATATGAATTTTAAATCGGGAAATTTTGAAAAAGCCATCGAAAATGGCTTGCCTTTACTGCCAAAATCAAAAGGTATAGAACATTCCGAAATTTCCAAAATAGTGGGCGAAAGTTATTTCAACCTGCAAAAATTTGAAGAATCGATTCCGCATTTAAAAAATTATAAAGGACAAAAAGGCAAATGGAACAATACCGATTATTATTTGTTGGGATACGCCTATTACAAACAAAACGACTATGAAAAT
>CAMDPE010000131.1 GCA_945903795.1 Lutibacter flavus
TCGGAAATTAAAACGGATTTTATCAACAATATGACCCACGAATTTAAAACGCCTATTGCGACCATTAATTTGGCCTTAGATGCCATTAAAAATCCGAAAGTAATTGGCGACCAGGAAAAAGTGATGCGTTATGTACAAATGATTCGTGAAGAAAATAAACGCATGAATGCCCAGGTTGAAAACGTGTTGCGAATTTCTAAACTGGAAAAAAACCAGTTGGATGTCAATAAAGAAAAAGTGGATGTCCATGACTTAATAAAAGAAGCTGTAACGCATGTGGATTTACTGGTTAATGATAAAGGCGGTTATATTAAAATGAAATTAGATGCAGAATCAACAAAAATTTTAGCAGATCACTTTCATTTTACCAACGTGATTGTAAATATGTTAGACAACGCCATAAAATATTCTGATGGGCCACCAAAAATTGATATTACAACAGAGAATACTGCGAAACATATCATTATAAAAATAAAAGATCACGGTATTGGAATGGTTAAAAGTGTTCAAAAGAATGTTTTTAAGAAGTTTTATAGAGAAGAAACAGGGAATATACACAACGTGAAAGGCCATGGTTTGGGACTTGCATACGTGAAAAAAATTGTTGAAATTCATCAAGGTGAAGTTTATGTGGAAAGTGAAAAAGGTATTGGAAGCACTTTCACCATTAAACTGCCTTTAATTTAATATAAAAAAAAATGGAAAATAATAGAATTTTATTGGTAGAAGACGATCCTAATTTTGGGACTGTTTTGAAGGATTATCTAGCCTTAAACGATTATAAAGTCACTTTAGCCAAGGATGGTTTGGAAGGGTTGATTATGTTTAAAAATAACGATTTCGATTTGTGTATTCTGGATGTGATGATGCCTAGAAAAGATGGTTTTTCATTGGCAAAAGATATTAGGGCAACAAATTCTGAAGTGCCAATTATATTTTTAACGGCAAGAACCATGAAAGAAGATGTGCTGAAAGGATACCAATCTGGTGGTGATGATTATTTAAACAAGCCTTTTGATTCTGAAGTATTACTGTATAAAATAAAAGCCATTTTACAGCGCAAAGAAACTGATCAAACTATTGAAGAAGATATTTTTGAATATAAAATTGGAAAATTTGATTTTAATTCAAAACTGCGCCATTTATCTTTTGATGGCGGTGAAATTCAAAAACTTTCCCCAAAAGAAAGCAAATTGTTAAAATTGTTGGCAACCCATAAAAATGATTTAATGCCACGTGAGTTGGCGTTGACCAAAATTTGGAGAGATGATAATTATTTCACTTCACGAAGCATGGATGTGTATATTGCAAAACTTCGAAAGTATTTAAAACCTGATCCAAATGTTGAAATTCTAAATATTCATGGAGAAGGGTTTAGGTTGGTGGAGAAGATCTAAAAATAAATTTTTCCGTAATCTAGAATCAAACTATGTCAGAGTTAATTAAAATATATAATGAAAATCCCAACGAACGTGAAATTGACAAAGTTGTTAAGGTTTTACAAAAAGGCGGATTGATCATTTACCCAACGGATACCGTTTATGGGCTAGGCTGTGACATTACCAACACAAAAGCAATGGAGAAAGTTGCGCAGCTTAAGGGTTTAAGATTGGACAAAGCGAATTTTTCATTTATTTGTTACGATTTAAGCAATTTGTCCGACTACGTTAAACAAATTGATACGCCTGCCTATAAAATATTAAAAAAGGCATTGCCGGGACCGTATACCTTTATATTGCCGTCGAGCACCAATTTACCCAAAGCATTTAAAAATAAAAAAACGGTTGGCATCCGTATTCCCAACAATAATATTATTAGAGAATTGGTAAAAAAGTTGGGAAACCCTATTGTTTCTACTTCTATTTATGATGAAGATGATTTGTTGGAATATACCACAGATCCTGAATTAATTTATGAAAAGTGGGGAAATAAAGTTGATATTGTGATTGATGGTGGCTACGGAAGTAATATTCCATCCACAGTTATTGATTTATCTGAGGGAGAAATTACTGTGTTACGTGAAGGTTTGGGAAGTGTTGATGCTTTATTGTAATAATTCCTTATATTTTTTTTTACCCAATACAAAATACTGCCAAACAATGCTATTTACCTTAAAATAATTCGCTGTTTTGGTAGATTTTTTTCTTTTTTGAAGCATTTTTGAAAAATGGTTATAAAAGCTGAAGTGCGCTTTTAGAATTGCCAAAAAATGCTTGGGTTTTAATTCGATTAAAAATTTCAATCCGGCAAAACCATCTAACACAAGTCTTGCCAAAATGATTGGAACCAATTTATTTTCGGGCAAGTTTTTTACTAGACTATACAGACTGTTTCTGAAATTTAAAAATGTTTTTGTTGGATTTGCTTCTTTTAAGGTTGCGCCACCAACGTGATAAACGGTAGAAGTACCAACATATTTAATGGTTTTGGACGAATTTTTTGCTCGCCAGCATAAATCTATTTCTTCCTGATGCGCAAAATAATCCTCATCGAAACCATTGAGTTCATGAAAAACAGCGGCACGAATAAAAAAACAAGCGCCTGATGCCCAAAAAATTTCTATTTCATCATTATATTGATTTACATCGGATTCTAAATTCGAAAAAATTCTTCCTCGGCAATAAGGATATCCGAACTTGTCTATAAATCCTCCAGCTGCACCGGCATATTCA
Organism: Lutibacter flavus; assembly: GCA_945903795.1. Taxonomy (GTDB): domain Bacteria; phylum Bacteroidota; class Bacteroidia; order Flavobacteriales; family Flavobacteriaceae; genus Lutibacter; species Lutibacter flavus_A. The sequence continues at coordinate 2,673 of CAMDPE010000131.1, forward strand.
AACTTGCTTTTATTTTTAAAATCCAATATTTTTGGCTGGATAATGGCCGTATTTGGCTCTTTTTCAAAAGCTGTGATCACAGGCTTAAGCCAGCCTTCTGTCACTTCAATATCGGAATTTACCAAGGCGAAAATATCTGCTTCTATACTCTTTAAAGCATCATTATAACCTTTTGCAAATCCGCCATTTTCAGCGTTTTGCACAATTTTAATTTGAGGGTAATTTTGTTCAATAAAATCAACAGAATCATCAGTAGAAGCATTGTCGGCCACATAAATTTCCACATTGTCCAAATCGCTGTATTTCAAAACAGTTGGAAGAAATTTTTCCAACAATTGTTTTCCGTTCCAGTTTAAGATGACAATGGCTATTTTCACAACTGCAAACTTACTTAAAAAGATGAAACGAGCCATAACAAATTTTGATACACAGCAGAATGATTAATGGCGAACTGCATCTGTACCAATAAAAAATAAAATATACACAGATGAAACGAGCCATAACAAATTTTGATTCGCAGGAGAATGATTAGTGGCGAACTGCATCTGTACCAACAAAAAATAAAATATAAACAGATGAAACGAGCCATAACAAATTTTGATACACAGTAGACTGATTAGTGGCGAACTGCATCTGTACCAACAAAAAATAAAATATACACAGATGAAACGAGCCATAACAAATTTTGATTCGCAGCAGAATGATTAATGGCGAACTGCATCTGTACCAATAAAAAATAAAATATACACAGATGAAATTTAATGGAAGAAATTATCATTATTGTTCATATCTAGGAATCGAATCTAAAAAAACATAGGATTCTTTTTTAAAATCCATAAAGCAGTAAAAATGATGTAAACCATTAGTGACAATAAGATAATTGGCATCTAATTTTAAATTATACCGCGCAATTTGGTCGAAAGTATTTTGTGTAATATTGATCGATGGCGCTTTGCATTCGACTATGATATGCGGATTGCCTTTTGCGTTAAAAACCAAAATATCCGTTCTTTTGGTAAGCTTGTTGACAGTCACCTTTTTTTCAACTGCAATGAGCGAAATTGGGTAGTTTTTTTCTTCGATTAAATAATGAATAAAATGTTGGCGCACCCATTCTTCTGGCGTCAAAACCATATATTTTTTTCTAATGATATCGAATATAAAATACTTATTTTCGCTACTTTTGATTTTGAAAGGATATGTAGGTAAATTCAATGGCTGCATTCAACAAAAATGCTAATTTTTTTTTATAAATGAGTGATGTAACCAAAATAGTTTCAGATATAGAAAGCGGAAAAATAAAACCTATTTATTTTTTAATGGGTGATGAGCCGTATTATATTGATAAAATTTCCGAATATATTGAAAACAACGTACTTTCTGAAGAGGAAAAAGGGTTCAATCAAATGGTTTTGTATGGAAGAGACGTTGCTGTGGAAGATTTAATTGACAATGCCAAACGTTATCCAATGATGGCCGACAGGCAAGTGGTAATTGTGAAGGAAGCGCAGGATTTGTCGAGAACTATAGAAAATTTAGCTTCGTATGCTGAAAATCCGCAGCCTTCTACCGTTTTGGTTGTTTGTTACAAGTATAAAACCATAGACAAGCGCAAAAAACTTTACAAAGCCATTCTAAAATGCGGATTGGTTTATGAAAGTAAAAAGCTTTATGAAAATCAGGTTGCAGATTGGATAAGACGGGTTTTAGCCGGTAAAAATTATAAAATAGACACGAAAGCCACCCTAATGTTGGTGGAATATTTGGGAAATGATTTGAGTAAAATCAGCAATGAATTGAACAAACTAATGATTGTGCTGCCACCAAATTCGACCATAACTCCCAGCGCTATTGAAGAAAATATAGGCATCAGCAAAGAGTACAATAATTTTGAATTGCGTAAAGCCGTGGGTGAAAGGAATGTGTTGGGCGCTAACAGAATTATCAACCATTTTGCGCAAAACCAGAAAGCAAATCCGATTGTTGTGACCATTTCATTATTAAACGGATTTTTTACCCAGTTACTTATTTATCACAGTCTAAAAGACAAATCGAGCAATAGTGTGGCCAAAGCTTTGGGCGTAAATCCGTTTTTTGTTTCAGACTACACTTCAGCCGCAAAAAATTATCCGATGCGAAAAGTTTCTCAGGTAATCGGATTGTTGCGTGACGCCGACTTAAAAAGTAAAGGTGTGGGTGCAAATGCCTTGCCTGCAGGCGATATTTTAAAAGAGCTACTGTTTAAAATTATTCATTAGTATGTTGTAAAGTTTGAAAGTTGGAAAATGCCAATTATTAAAAATTCAACATTTAAAATTCACAAACACATTACTTATCAACGGTAATTCGGTTTTCCCTGTTTGCTATTTCCCAGGCGGTATAAAACACCAATTGTGTTCTTTTTGCCAATAATTCATAATTAATTTTATCCGGCGTATCGCTTATGCGATGATAATTTTCGTGGGTTCCATTGAAATAGAAAATGACAGGAATATTGTTTTTTGCAAAATTGTAATGGTCTGATCGGTAATAAAAACGATTTGGATCGCTGTCCAAATTATAAGTATAATCCAAATCTAATTTGGTGAATTTGTTATTCATTTCTTCAGATAAATTGTGCAAATCAGTGCTTAATTTATCAGAACCAATTAAATAAATATAGTTTGGATTGTTTTCGTGAGCAGCATCTGTACGTCCAATCATATCAATATTTAAGTCGGCAACCGTATTTTCTAAAGGAAAAATTGGAAAATTCACATAATATTTAGAACCAAGAAGTCCTTTTTCTTCGCCGGTTACATGTAAAAACAAGATGGAGCGTTTAGGTCCGTTTCCATTTTCAACAGCTTTCTGAAAAGCTTCAGCAATTGCCATCACCGCCACAGTTCCTGAGCCATCATCATCGGCGCCATTAAATACATCACCATCCTCATTCATTCCAAGATGGTCATAATGTGCTGAAATCACCACAATTTCATCTGGTTTTTCAGAACCTTTGATAAAGGCAACCACGTTTTCTGAAGGCTTTAAATCGCGGCTTAAATTATCTGCTGAAATTGTTTGAAAATAATTATAGTCACCCAAAGGAGACGCGATATTTCTTGTGATGTAAAAATCTTTAATATATTCAGCAGCCATTTTTTGGCCGGGTTCGCCTGTGTTTCTTCCTTCAAATTCATCAGAAGCAATTATATATAAATGTGTTTTTAAATCAACATCCGTAATTCCTGCCGCAAATTTTTGTGCCAATTTACCTGTAATTTCTACAGATTCAGCCGCTTGCGCAACAACAGTGTTATTAAAGCCAAAAATCAATAGGCTTATAAATATGGCGGTAAAAATATTTTTTTTCATCTGTTTAAATTTTATTTTTTAGCGGTAACAGATGCTGTTCGCTATTAATGGTCTCTTGGTATATCAAATTTTGTAATGCTCGTTTCATCTTATGATTTTATGACTGTATCAAATATATCAAAATTAGTAGGAATTAGAGAGCGTAAACTGCTTTAAAGTTTTGTTAAAGCTAATCAGATCCGATTCAAAAAGTTTGTCCAATCTATCGTTTTCTATTAAATTTTGAGTGGTATCCGCCATAAAGTTTGAAGGCGTCATCAGCCATAAAATATCTGCCAATTGCAAGGCCAAGTTTATTTCGTGGGTAGAAACTATAATTGTTTTTTGGAAATCTTTTGCTAATTTTTTTAGGAGTGCAAAGGTTTCAATGGTGTGGTGAATGTCTAAATGAGCCGTTGGCTCATCTAAAATAATAATGTCCGTATTTTGGGCCAATGCCCGGGCAATTAATACTTTTTGAAGTTGCCCGTCGCTTAACTCATAATATCTTGCGTTGATTAAATGTTTTGTATTGGTTTGCTCAAAAGCATTGTCGATAAATTTTAAATCGGATTCAGACAAATTTCCAACCCAATTGGTATAAGGCTGCCGGCCCAAAGCCACCAATTCATAAACCGATAAATTACTCTCTGGTAAATGCTCGGTTAAAACCAAACTGAGCGATTTGGCCAAATCAATACTGTTTAAAGTTTTTAGGTTGTTATTATTTATAAAAATTTCACCACTTAAAGCAGGCTGAACTTTGGTTAAAGTTCTTAACAAAGTAGATTTTCCAATGCCGTTTTTTCCTAACAAACAAACCAACTTTCCTTTGCCAAGTTCAATATTTAAATTTGCGGCAATGGTGTTTACCTTCTTTTTAGAAGCATATCCAATGCTTAAATTGGCAGTTTTTATGATATGTTGGTTTTTCAAATCCACTTAATAGGTTATTTTTCGTTTTCTCACCAATAACCAGATAATTATAGGCGCACCAAATAAAGAGGTAATCGCATTAATTGGCAAGGTATATTCACTTGTTGGCAATTGGGCAATGCTGTCGCAAATCAACATAATAATAGCGCCACTTATGGCAACTGCAGGAACCAATATTTTATGGTTGGAAGTGCTAAAAAGCAGTTTTGTTAAGTGCGGAACAGCCAGGCCGATAAAAGCAATTGGGCCAGAAAATGCGGTGATAACACCCGTTAATAAACTAGTTGAAATCAAGGTTAAATTTCGCGTTCGTTTTACGTTAACGCCCATACTTTTTGCGTAATTTTCCCCTAATAGCAGACTGTTCAATGGTTTTATAATGAATATTACAAAGGTAATTCCAATCAAAAATATGATTAACAACACTAAAATTTCATTCCAGCTTAAATTTCCCAGACTGCCAAAACTCCAGAATAAATATTGCTGCAGTTGATTGGCACTGCTGAAATAGGCCAACACGCTAATTACGGATGCGGTTAAACTTCCAAACATCAATCCGATAATCAAAATAGACATGGTATTTCTTACTTTTATGGCCGCTAACATCACAGCCGAAAGTACCAAAAAAGCTCCGATACTCGCTGCAATCGCGTGTCCCCAGCTGCTAAATGCGAATCCGGCTATCGTACCTCCAACAAATGAGGCGCCCAAAATCAAAATGGCCACTCCCAAACTGGCGCCCGAACTTATGCCAAGCACAAACGGTCCGGCCAATGGATTTCTGAACAAGGTTTGCATCAACAATCCGCTAATAGACAATCCAGATCCAACGATAATTGCCGTAATTGCTTTTGGCAGTCTGTAATTAAGCAAAATTGATTTCCAAGATTCTTTTTCAACTTCAGCATCCATAAAAGCCAGAAACAACTGTTTTAAAGGAATATAAACCGAACCCAAACTTATGTTTATAATAAAAATAAGCAGGAGTGCAACTATTAAAATAATAAATGTGTTTTTATATGATTTGGTTGGGTTTACCAATGATTTTCGTTTAAAAATGTAACTAATTTTTCTATTGCTTTTCCGCGATGGCTGATACTGCCTTTTTCAGTCATATTCATTTCAGCAAATGAGTTGTTAAAGCCTTCTGGCATAAAAATAGGGTCGTAGCCAAAACCGCTTTCTCCCCGTTTTTCTGTTAAAATTGTGCCTTTGCACACGCCTTCAAATATAAACTGTTTTCCGTGAATATTTAGCGCGATTGCGGTCTTAAATTGCGCTTTACGATTTTGAGTGTTTTTGAGGTTATTCAATAATTTTTTTATGTTCGCTTCAGCATTGTTGTCTTCACCAGCATAACGGGCCGAATAAACGCCCGGTTCGTTATTTAAAGCCTCAACTTCCAGTCCGGTATCATCAGCAAAACAATCCAATTCATATTTTTCAGTGATGAAATTTGCCTTTAAAATGGCATTTCCTTCCAAAGTATCCGCAGTTTCAGGAATATCCTCAAAACAATTGATATCGGCCAAACTCACAATGTCGAAATTGGTGAGCATTGCCTGAACTTCTTCGAGTTTGTGCTTGTTATTTGTGGCAAAAACCAGTTTTAATTTATTCATGGTGATACGGTTCGTTTTTT
>CAMDPE010000132.1 GCA_945903795.1 Lutibacter flavus
AATGCCATTGAGTCCGTCAATATGAGTTTACGGAAAGTAACGAAGAGTCGAGGCTCTTTTCCACATGATGACGCTGTTATGAAGCTATTTTATTTAGCATTGCGTAATATCAGCCAAAAATGGTCCATGCCACTGCGAGATTGGAAACCAGCATTAAATAGGTTTACTATTCAATTTGAAGATAGATGCCTTCGCAGTAATTAACCGTCACTTACACAAAATATGGGACACCCTCATAAACATTACATAACGTTGACTAAAATTGTGGCCTTTTAGTTTCAAAAAAGATAATTTAAATCAGTTCTAATATAGTTATCTCCGCGTAAAAAATATGTTGCATCGTTTATTACCTTATTGTTATAGAATTTCACTTCAACACGCATCTGAATATTATCAATTAATCTTCGTTTAACGTTCATAGTATAAAATTTCTCAGAGGTCGTTACATCAAATGTCCCCCCAATGAATGCCTCTGAGTTTTGTGTATCATTTAATCCAATTCTAATGCCCGTAGTAAAATCATTCTGAAAAACAATTAACTGATGTGATTTAGTTAGTTCTTCTAATTCCAATTTAAAAGGTCTTGTACCACGAGTATCATACATATATTCTGTAACCAGACCTAGATCTACATTTGAATCGAAAATACTATAAAAACCATACTCTAATCCTCCCACACTTGCATTGTAAGTTGGACCTTGCCCTGATCGTACAATTGACTCTAACTTCCAGATCAAGTTTTCTTGAACAACTTGAAGATCTAAGCCAACTTGTTGAATTTTCGGATATTGAGGTACGATCTTCAAGCCTGTAATAGAAGGCACGTATAATACTGATGGTTCCCGACTAATGCCGTGAAAACCAGAAAGACCCCAATCCCAATTACCCAAAGACTTGGACCACCTTGTTGCAAAAGAAAGTTCTTTTGCAATACCTTGCCCCCCAAATTGGGTGTTTGCAACATCTAAAGATGGACTAGAGTTAAACCGACCTTCCGAACCTGAAAATGTTCTTTCTCTGAAACCAGGTAACAAAAACATGCTTAAATTCCCCCACTCACGAATTAAGGTCAAATTAACCATAGGTTGCCCTAGTTTGGCTTCCATATTGAGATCTTCAACAAGATCAGTTTGATTTACTATATCGACAAGATGTTCTGATTCAGTAGAACCCCAGAATACTCTAGAAATACCAATACGCAATTCCCAATTATCAGAGATCTTAAGCCAGTTTAATTCACGAATATCAAAATGGGTTCTTCTATTGTCGAACTGTGAATAGCGGTAAAAAGGTTCGAATGCAAACTGTTGCTGTGAATTGTCCCATTGATGGATTAGTTCTGGCTGGATGACTCCAGATAGGTAGTGCGTATGCTGTTGATCATTCAAGGGAGCAACTAAAAAACCAAGGCTTTCAACCCCGACATAGCCAGATAGCTCCCATGCTTGTAGATATTTTGGTAAAAATAAAATTATGATAATGAGATACTTTAGCAACTGTATATCATTATTTATTGTGTTGTATGGCATTTTGGTCAAACTGCCGTGCCGTTAAATTGGTGCGCAAATTTGTATTTTGATATAAAATCTTAGTACTATTTCCATTTTGATGGTTATTAATGAATATTTCATCAGCTATCCAATAACGCCCTAAATATTTTTTATAATTTCGATATTCTTGAGTCTTCAACAAGTTTTTTTTACGATCAAAGTATTGAATGTTTAAAGGAATATACCTATCTTTTTCTATCCAAGAAATTAGCTTTGTATAACCAGAACCCTCATACCGTGGATATAACTCAACAAGGTAACATGCCTTTTGCTGAATAACATCTTCCCGTAAATACTTGTAGTCATATTTTTGTATTTCGAATGAGCCTAAATCTTCGTAAGCAAGCTCACTTCCCACAAAGGCTCCAGACTTATTACTGGATGATACTCGCTTAACACGTTTAACATCAGGCAGATATAACCATTGCTCATCAGGAGTGAGGGGATGAGTATAACTTAAAAAAGATGTCCCTTTTACATCAAGAGGAGTTTCAAACATGATAAGCAATTTATTTCCATCATCCTGAACTTCTAACGTTTTAATTTTAAGCAGTCTTTCTGCTTCATCACCCTCCTTTGTTGTTAAAATCATTCTTGCCTCTGCTGAGCTATCTCCAAACCCAGAGCTTCTGTGCTGAGCCTCTTGCATTATTTGAACCCCCGCCTCTTGTTCAGTAGCAGAAAAACAAACTCCGGAAAACAAATTAATGATTAAAATTACTAGTAATGATTTCATTTTTTATCAAATAAAATAAGCAACGTTGGCAAAAATAGTAAATCCATAAATAATGCGATCGAAATTGTGATTGCACACAATATCCCCAACCCTGAATTTACTGAAAAATGTGAAAAGCTTAATACTGTAAAACCACTGACTAAAATTATTGTAGTTATCCATAATGATTCACTTACCATCCTAGATGCATAAGATATGGATTCTTGTCTATTTAACCCAAGCTTACTTCTCCCTAAATGATATTTACTCATAAAATGTATCGTATCATCAACGACAATACCAAAACAAATGCTTGCAACCACAGATATACCCATACTAACCTGCCCATCAATTAAGCCCCAGATACCAAAAGCTATTCCTACAGGAACTAAGTTAGGGATTAAACTAATTAATCCTAATCTTACTGATCGAAAAGTTATCATTAAAATTAATGAAATTAATGATAACTCTAAAGTTGTTCCAACAAACATATTGGTTGCATTACTTTTTGCAATATGGGCAAACATTAAAGATGCACTAGATATTTCAACCTTATATCCGTTCAAATTTTCAAAAAGCCAATCATTTATTTTTGATTCCATCTCCAACAACTGATTAGTATCAAGTTTGTTTAGAGTGGCAAAAACTCTAATTGCTGATTTATCCATACTTATTTGTTCATCTAGACCCAATCCGTAAGGTAAAGACATTTCATACATTAAAAGGTATTGGGCTACTAAATTACGATTTTCAGGTATCTTGTACCAAAAAGAATCGTTATTATGCATATCTCTATTTAGTTTTTTTATTGTGTCCGTAATTGATTTTACACTCACTATTCCAGGCTGTTTTTTGAGCCATGTTGAAAATAATTCGATTTTTTCTAAAAAGATGGGCTCATTAATACCCCCTTTCTCTGTTGCATGAATAGATAACTCTATTGTGTTACCGCCTTCCATGTTCTTATTAAGAAAATCTATGCCCTGCCTAAATTCAACAGTTTGATCAAAATACTTTGCAAAATCATCATTCAATTCATTGTTAGAAACAAAAAACAAAAAGATAGCCGCAATTAATGTGTTTGCGACAAACAAAAATTTGTAATTACGAATTACAAAAGGAGTTAATCTTCCAATGAATAAAAGTTTTGTATCTTTTTTCTGCTTCATTTTTATAGGTAAAATTGCCATAAGTGCAGGCAAAAAAGATATTGTCAAAATGCACGCAAAAAGCACTCCTAAAGCTGATAAATTACCCAACTCTCTTATTGGTGGGGAGTCGCTAAAATTCATAGTAAGAAATCCTAGCATTGTGGTTGAGTTTGTTAAAAGTATAGGTTGAAGATTGGCATCCAAACTAAGTTGTATGGCTTTTCTTTTACTGCTGCCTTCGCGCATATTTTTTAGCATGGTAACCAAAAAATGAATACTATCAGCAACTGCGACTGTTAAAACTATTACAGGACAAGCTGATGATGTTGACGTGAACTGTCCGTCAAACCAACTAAAAAGACCTAATGCTGGAAAAATTGAAAATACTATTACTAATAAAACACCGAATACTACTGTTATTGAACGAAGGCAAACAAAAGCAACCATTATAACGATGACAAGTATTATAGGTACTAAAGTCTTGCTGTCATATACTGCACTTTCATAAAGAGCATTATTCAGGATAACAATGCCATTCAAGTACAACTTTAAGTCTGGATATATGGCTTCAATATCACCTACTATCTTTCTAGCTTCCGTTACTAGATCAATAGTTTCTAGGAGATTGCTATCAGGTAATTGAACGGTTACATTAACAGTAGCAACTGACCCAGACTTTGAAATGAAATGATTTACCAAAGCGGGTTCATTTAGAGCAATTTTTTTTATGACATCAATCGTATCATTATTCAGAATATCGGTATCTTTAACTAGATCCTTAATAATAAATTCATCATTTTCCGCAATTGTATGTTGGAAATTTGTGATTGAATCTACTCTGCTTGAATAAGGTAACTGCCAAGCCGCCTTAGTGAGTTGACTAATTGCCATTAAGGTATCTTTATTAAAAATATCTTTTTTATCTGATTGAATAACAAACAATATATTATCACTTTTATTGAAAGTGTTTTGTATGGCGGCAAATGCTTGTAAATTTGGGTTGTCTTGACTAAAAAAAACACGGTAATCGTTGTTAAACTTAAAGCCTGTTATTCCTATTGATGCAAATAAAACAACACATAAAGTAATAGATACAACTAACCATGGATATCCGAGTAGGTATCTGCCTAATTTAAGATATTGTGTTTTATCATCAAGGCCGTGGATATTTTTATTCATTTTAGTAGTTATTCATTTTTCTATTTATTTAATTATGAAATTGCAATTCCATGAACATTTCAATATTATCTATTATCTTCCATCTAATCTCTAAAGAAAAATGAAAGTAAAAATTAAAACGGTTTGTAAAGAATTACCGAAATATTCGAAAACTACCGTAGAAATCATGCCTTTTTTGGATGCTTGGCTTGGAGGGCAAGAACCTCAATTTATCCGAAAAGTAAAGAAAATTTTTGAAGGTGCTGGAGTCGAAAAGCGATACTCATTTATGGAGCCACTTGAGGTTCTCACGATCACTTCTTTTGAAGAACGAAATTCAATTTATGTTAGAGAAGTAATTGATTATGGTGAAAAAGTTTTGAAAAAAGCTTTGGTAAAAGCCAATTGGAATCCCGAAGATTTAGATTATATTATTACGGTAAGTTGCACGGGATGGATGATTCCATCTTTGGATGCCTATTTAATTAACAAATTAAAATTGCGTCAAGACATTGTTCGCTTGCCTGTTACAGAAATGGGGTGCAGCGCAGGGGTATCGGGAATTTTATACGCTAAAAATTTCTTGAAAGCAAATCCTGGAAAACGAGCAGCGGTTATTGCTGTAGAAAGTCCAATGGCTAGTTTTCAATTGAAAGATTTTTCGATGGCAAATATGATAAGTGCAGCTTTTTTTGGGGATGGTGCAGCTTGTGTTTTGCTTTCATCTTGTGAAGAGGAGGAAGGGCCAGAAATTCTAGCTGAAGAAATGTATCATTTTTATGATGAAATTGATATGGTCGGTATGAAACTTAGCAATGCAGGTTGGCAAATGGTTTTAGACCCGGAAGTTGCAAATTTAATTACAACACATTTTCCTGAAATAATTCATCCTTTTTTGGCAAAAAACAAGCTTACAATTGAAAACATTAATCATTTAATATTTCATCCTGGTGCAAAAAAAATTGTTCAAACAGTAGAAGATTTATTATCTAATTTTGGTAAAAACATCAATGATAGCAAAGAGGTTATGAAATCATATGGCAATATGTCTTCTGCTACAGTTTTATATGTTTTAGAACGAATTATGGAAAGTAATCCTCAAAAGGGAGAATTAGGTTTAATGTTATCTTTTGGCCCTGGGTTTTCAGCGCAAAGTGTTTTATTACGATTTTAATTTAGTAAAAGTTATACGATAACAATTTGATGAAACAAGAAATAATAGAAAAATTACCGTATTCAAAGCCTTTTTTATTTGTTGATGAACTTATTTCGATAAATGAAAATGGAGTTATAGGAACATTTACATTTAAGGATGATTTAGAATTTTATAAAGGGCATTTTAAAGAAAAACCAATCACACCTGGTGTAATTTTAACAGAAGTTATGGCGCAAATAGGACTAGTTTGTTTGGGTATCTATTTATTAAACAATCAATTAAGTCAAAATAATTCAATTGCCTTAACATCAACAAATATAGATTTTTTAAAACCTGTTTTACCCAATGAAAAAGTTGTTGTTATTTCAGAGAAAATTTACTTTCGATTTGGCAAATTGAAATGTAAAGTAATAATGAAAAATGAAAATGAAGAAGTCGTTTGTCGGGGCGAAATTGCGGGTATTTGTGTTTAATATGAAAATTGAATAAGTAAATGGATAGAAGGGTAGTAATAACAGGACTTGGCGTAGTTGCTCCAAATGGAGTAGGACTTGCCGAGTTTACGCATTCCATCAAAAACGGCATTTCAGGCATAAAACACAATGCTGAATTGGAGCGGTTGAGGTTTTGTTGCCAAATATCTGGAACTCCTAACATTTCACCCGAATTAATATCGAATTATTTTACAGAATTAGAATTACGAAATTTTAATTCGAGTGGTATTTTATATGGTGTGATTGCTGGAATTGATGCTTGGAAAGATGCTGGCTTATTGATTAATAACGACAATGAGCCCGATTGGGATAGCGGGACTATATTTGGAACTGGGAATTCTGGAGTTGACAAAGTCAGAGAAGGTATTTACAAAATAGATGCTTTTCAAACACGAAGATTAGGAAGTACCGCCGTAGCACAAACCATGAATAGTGGCGTAAGCGCCTATTTGGGCGGAAAGTTAGGTTTAGGAAATCAAGTTTCTACCAATTCTTCTGCTTGTACAACAGGAACTGAAAGTATATTGATGGCATTTGAAAGAATAAAATCTGGTCAAGCCAAACGAATACTCGCAGGTAGTACAAATGATTCTGGACCTTACATTTGGGCTGCTTTTGATGCTATGAATGTTTGTACATACAAACATAATAACGCACCTGAAAGTGGCTCAAGGCCAATGAGTGAAAGCGCTTCAGGTTTTGTGCCAGGAAGTGGGGCAGGGGCGTTAGTCTTAGAAAATTTGGAAAGTGCATTGCTTCGTGGAGCAAGAATTTACGCTGAAATATTGGGTGGAAATATCAATTCGGGAGGGCAACGAGGTACAGGAACAATGACGGCACAAAATCCAACAGCAGTTCAAAAATGCATTACAAATGCAATAGTAAATTCGGGAATTTTAGCAAATAACATTGATGCTATTAGTGGGCATTTAACAGCAACATCAAAAGATAGTTTAGAAGTTAAGAATTGGAGTAACGCATTAAATAGAAAAGGAATAGATTTTCCTTATATAAATTCATTAAAATCAATCGTAGGTCATTGTTTGGCGGGTGCTGGAAGCATTGAATGTGTAGCAACTGTTTTGCAATTGAAGCAAGGTTTTATTTTTCCAAATACAAATTGTATTGATTTGCATCCTGAAATTACTGCAATAATTGACGAAAGTCGCATACCACAAAAATTAATTAAAAAAGATTTAAATTTAATAATCAAAGCCAGTTTTGGATTTGGAGATGTAAATGGATGTGTCGTTTTTAAGAAATATTAACCCCTACATAAATAACAAAATTATGAATAAAGAAGAAACAATTACGAAATTAAAAGAAATTATTAAACCCTATATTAATAATGTAGAAGCGTTTGAAAATTTAACAGAAGCTACTGATTTTATTGTTGATTTGAATATAAATTCTGCTAATTTAATCGATATAATGTTAGATTTGGAAGATGCATTCGTCATTGATATTGAAAACCAAGATATGGAAAAGATGTTGGATGTAAAGGCAGCTTTAGAAATAATTGAAATTAAATTAGCCAATAAATGATAGGAAATGATATTGTTGATTTGGCATTGGCACTAAAAGAAAGCAATTGGAAAAGAAAAGGATATTTAGCTAAAATATTCACAAAACTTGAACAATTACTTATCATAAAATCTGAGAATCCTGATAATATGGTTTGGAATTTATGGAGTAGGAAAGAAGCTGCTTATAAAATTTTCAATCGAAATACAGAAGTTAAAATCTATAATCCGATACAATTTAAATGTTATGACACCTATAAATCCATCGGAAAAGTAATGAATAATGGGGTTGTATATTATACAAAAACAGAAATTAATTTAGATTACATTCATACCGTTTCAGTACTAAATATCACTGATTTTGAAAGCATTAAACTTTTAAATAGAACCAACGAAATAATTAAAATCGAAGGAATTCCATATCTAAAAGTGGCTAATAATAAAGAGATGAATCCCATATCAATAAGTAATCACGGAAGATTTGAGAAAATAGTTTCTTTATTTTAATCCCAATCGCAACTTTAATTTTAAAAACATAAAGTGCAATAGTATAAGCTTCTTCAGGTGTTGAATCTATTTCGGAAGATGCGGGAAGTTTGAAAATCACATATAACTGGTCAATGGAAATGATTTTGTCTGAAATAGAATTTAATTTTTGAAACATAATTTGAGACCTTTGCACGAACCCAGTAAAAATCCTATAAAAATGAGATAATGGAGCATAGAAAATCATCTGAACTAGGTAATTAAAATGGCGTGGAAAAACCTTCAACAAACCACACTGGTCGATGCAATGCTGATTGAGCATGAAGCATTAAAAGAGTTAGATGAT
>CAMDPE010000133.1 GCA_945903795.1 Lutibacter flavus
CGATTTTACGCTTTGATTCCATTTTTTTCCTTGAAAGCGTAAAGAAAAAAATTGCCAAGATGAAAAACACAAAAACACCTGCTATTTTTAAAGCCGCAATCACTTTCGGATTTTCTATTAGAAAATCGGCAAAAAACAAAGCAATCCCTGCCTGAAAAAAAACAATGACCGCCGCTCCCAAAGCGAATTTTACACTTTCAATTTTGCCCACATTCAATCTGGTTTTTAAAACGGTCATATTCAGCATTCCCGGAGAAATCAATCCGAAATACGCCATAATTAAACCATAAAAAACGTGAAGAAAATATGTCATTATGTTATAATGTTAAAAGTTATTTGTTAGGATTCTAGCTAATTCGTGAATCATTTTTTACAGCATATTTGGTGATAAAACTATTGATGTCTTTTGAAATATGCAATTTATTAATAAGCAAAAAATACAACACGGAAATAATTACGCCTTTAAGTCCGATATTAATAATGGGATGAAAACTGAAATTCCAAAAATAAAAAGCGACGAAAATTACCGAAATAATGATTGTCAATTTCATAGTATTCAGATCAAATGGCTGAATATTTAATTTCGATTTTAAATAAATAATTTTAGCGACACTATAGACTACTACGACTAAAAGAGTCGCTATTGCCGCGCCGTTGATGCCAATTAAATCGATTAACCATTTATTTAAAAAAATAACACTTACAGCCATCGCCAATGACATATAAAAGAATATTTTATAATATTTTGAATTCAGCAAAATGGCATTTCCTGTGCCCAAGGCCAATTCCATCAATTTTGAAAGCGAAATAATCACCACCACCCAAATTCCTTTGGTAAATTCCGGTTTGTTAATTAATTCATATAAATCGGCAATGTTTAAATTGATCAATAAAAAGAACAAGCCACCAATAACCAAAAGATTTATGGAGCTTTGTTTGTACAGTTTTTCAACTTCAACCAACTTATTTTCATTCATATCCTTTGCTGTGATAGGGCTTGTAATTTGCTGCATTGCACGCGTGGGAATTCCTATAACGCTTGCGATATAAATTCCAACAGAATAATAAGCAACTTGCGCTATTTTCTCCATTTGGGGAATCATAAACTTGTCGATTTCAAGCAAAACCCCGGCAGCAGAACCTGCCACAATAATATACATGGAAAAGGAAATTATCTCTTTCAAATTTGTGGGAAGTGTAAATTTAAACGAAGGCTTATACACCTGAAATGCATAGATCATCATAATAAAAGTACTTATTCCGTAAACAATTACAACCCCATAAATAAATTGTTCATTGGTCAACCATTTAAAAAATACGGCAAACAATAAAAAGGTGGTACAAATACGAGGAAAAATTTCTTTGATAAAATTTCCGAAAACAGAATTTAGCTGCACTTTAGTCCAGGCATAAAAAACCTCAAAATAGCCCATAAAAATAGCCAGCAAAAATATGAGATAGGTATATTTCTTGATGATGGGATTTTCCATAGAAATCCAATCTGCAATCGATTCATAAATAAAAGTTCCTATAAAAGCCATTGGAATGATCACGAACAATGGTAATATTAGTGTTGTAGTCAAAAAACCATCCTGTTCCATTTTAGTTTGATAGGAAGAATAAAACTTAACGATGGTATGTTGCATGCCAAAAACAAGCAATGGCAATATAATATTTGCGGCAGAAAGCAAAAAAGTAATCAATCCAAAATAATCCTCGTGCAAAAAATGCGTGTACAAAAACAGCACATTGATGCCGCCAACCGCAAACCCCAAAAATATTATGAGAGTATTAAAAAATGATTGCTTTAAAATGATTCCCATTACAACATTTTATTAATTTCCTCGTAAATCTTCTCCCCCACATTTTCACCAAATAAATCCATTTCAAAATTGGCTGTTGAATCTTGAAAGTTATTAAATACCCCTAACATTTTTTCCTTGTCGCTGCCCACAATTTTTGCAAATCCGTTGGCTACCAATTCTACCCATTCCGTTTCTTCCCTGGCTATAATACAATGTTTTTTATTAAAAAACGCTTCCTTTTGGAGTCCGCCACTGTCGGTAACCACCAAATTACATTTTTTCAACAATTCCAACATATCAAAATACCCAACCGGATCAATTATTTGTACGCCATAGTTTAGCTGATGATTTGTTAAAATAGCTTTTGTCCTGGGATGCAATGGCATCACCACTTGTTTTTCTTTACTGATTAATTGTAAACCTTCAAAAATTTCTTTGAGTTTTTCCAGATTGTCCGTGTTTTCCTGACGGTGAATTGTTGCCAAGACAAATTCGTTAGGAACTAACTTTAAACGTGAAATTATGGAAGATTTCTCTGCAGAAATTTTACCGTAAAACTCAACGGCATCTTTCATAATATCGCCACATTTCACCATTTTGGCGGGAAAATTTGTAAAGCCTTCTTTTTGTAAATTTTCTATGGCGGTGTCTGTTGGGCAAAGCAACAAATCGGAAATTCTGTCGGTTAAAATTCGATTAATTTCTTCGGGCATTTTCATGTTAAAAGAGCGCAAACCGGCTTCCACATGAACAACCTTAATATTCATTTTTTTTGCAGCCAAAGAACCAGCCAACGTGGAATTTGTATCGCCATAAACAACCACTAAATCTGGACTTTCCTTCATTAAAATCGATTCAATATCAATAAGCATTTGCCCAGTCATAGCGCCGTGGCTCATTCCATTAATCGCCAAATTGTATTTTGGCTTCGGAATTTCCATTTCATCAAAAAATATGTCGCTCATATTTGCGTCATAATGCTGTCCGGTGTGAATAATCACTTCCTCAACCTCTTTGTATTTCGCAATTACACGGCTTAAAACCGCCGCTTTTACAAATTGTGGCCGTGCGCCTAATATGGTTACAATTTTCTTCATTCAGTAATCTTGTATATCAGTTCCGAAACTTTTTTGGTCAATTCCTTACGGTGAAATTGCGCAATATTTTTTGATTCAACAGTTAATCTTCCTTGCTTAAAAGTAGCATATAAATCTAATATAGCCATTTTTAAGGTATTTTTATCTTCAAAATCCACCACCAATCCGCTATTGGTTTCTGTTATGATTTCAGCCAAATCTCCATCAATTGGTGCAATAGCCAAAATAGGCCGTTTTGCCATTAAATATTCAAATATTTTTCCGGTGATGATGCCTTTTGCACTGGGTACATTGTTTACGATGAGCAACAATACCTGCGATTTTTGCTGAAATTCCACCACTTTATCGTGCGTCACATAATCAATGACCTGAACATTGTTTGATAAACGAAATGTTGAAATATCGGCAATTACGGAAGCATCTGCTTTTCCAATGAGCTTCAATTCAAAATCAGCCGCAAATTCTTTGTTTTCAGCAATAATTTCCGACAACACTTCCCACAACATTTTCGGATTTCTATCGGCGTTCATTAATCCTATATGCGTTACAGTAAATTTTGAATCCAATTCAACATTTTCAAGTGTTAATACTTCATCAAAACCATTAGTTACAGTAATTACATTGCTGTTATACGGACTGAAATTCTCCTGCATAGTTATACCGACAACCAAAACGGCATCCGCATTTTTCAACACCTCTTTTTCTAAAGAATGGTGTTTTTCAATGGCCTTTTTAGTTAACGGCAATTGCTGAAAATAATCAATTTCTGTCCACGGATCCCTGAAATCGGCAATCCACTTTATGTTGAGTTCTTTCTTTAAATTCAAACCGATTAGGTGCACACTATGGGGCGGACCAGTGGTAATCACCACATCAATTTTGTTTGTTTTCAGATACTTTTTTAAATAACTGGTTGATGGCTTTACCCAAAATTTACGGGCATCGGGGATAAAAAAGTTTGCGCGGATGTATTGCAATATTTTTCCGAATAATGTAGGATTCGGATTTAAAAATCCGGCGCTTTCAGTTTTCTTCTTTCCGAAGAAAGCAAATAAATTATTGGGCTCCCAAATGGGCTGTTTTAGAATTTCCAAACCTTCTGGAATATCTTTTGAAAGCGATTCATCAACAATAGGATAATTGGGATTTTCAACGGTATAAACAACAGGTTCAATGCCAAAATCCCTAAAATACTTCACAAATTTAAGCCAACGCTGCACCCCAGAACCTCCAGCAGGAGGCCAATAATAGGTGATGATGAGCGCTTTTTTCATTATTTACTTAGATTTTCGTACAAAGCTATTAATTTTTCCGAGGTTTTTTCCCAGCAAAACTCTTCCTCAACAAACTGCTTTCCGTTTTTACCCAAACGATCTCTCAACGCTTGGTCAGCATATAATTGCAACACTTTTTCCGCAAAATCCTGTGCGTCTTTTTCTAAATGAACCAAACCTGAGTTTGTTTTTTCTATCAAATTTTTCTGCGCAATGGCATCACTTACCAAAACGGGTTTTGCAAAGCTCATATATTGAAAAAGCTTGTTTGCATAAGCCACATCGTGTTGAATATTTCTGTGCAGCGGCGAAATGCATACCGCACTCGCTACAATATAAGAAGGAAACAACGTAACATATTGCCAACCTTTAAAATCTACATTATCATCCAACTTTAATTCGATTACCTGCTGCTTCAAAATTGGATCTGTCGAGCTAATCCCAACTATGACCAACTTAACATTTGGAATTTTTTCCTTCAAAATAAGTATCGATTCGATAGCTGTTTGGAGTCCGCGACGCAATCCTGTATCGCCTAAATATAGAATAACAAAGTCGTTTTTATAGGTATCAACAATCAAATTATCAATTACAGCATCTTTATAAAATGACTGATGAACCGTGTTTGGCACCAACACAATTTTATCGCGGGTGATTTTTGTGCGTTCAACAACTTCCTCAATAAATTCTTGTGAAACCGTGATGATTTTAGTTGCTTTATGAATAAATTCCTCTTCTTTTTGTTTCCATTTTATAGGAGAAATCAATTGTTTTCCGGGAAACTTTTGAAGATGCGCATACAATTTCATGATTTCAGGCATATTGTCATGCAAGTCCAAAACCGTTGGCAATTCCAATGGTTTATTCGCCTTAAAAACAGCCTCGGCAATTCGCATGTCATGAATATGAATGGCTTCAATAGTATTCTTTTTTAAAAAATGGGTAATTTTATTTGCCATCATTATCGTATAAAAAGGAAAAGTATAGGCCAATGCCGATAACTTATATTCCAATTTATTAGATTGATAACGCTTTAATTGGATTCCATTAATTAAAACATCAGCCTCATTTTTATGGTATTTCAAACAAAATAAAAAAACTTCATGCCCTGCTTTAATTAGCGAAATTGCTTCATTTTCCACCCTTGGATCGGGCGGAAACGTTTTGTCCAAAATCATTCCTATTCGCATATCGACAATTTTTTTATCTTAAAAATACAATGATTTGATTTAAAAATCCTTAAATTTAAAATTGACACGAACAAAAGCAAAAAATATTGCGAAAAATTTTGTTTATAACAACATTGATTAAAAGGTAATGCACAGTACATCAAATAAGTAAGTAAAAGTTGTATTCTTTGGCAAGTTATTAATTTAATTATAGATAATCAATAAAAAAAATTGAGATTGAAATTTTAACACAAAAAAAGGTGCTTAAAAGCACCTTCCCCTTTTTCATAACCTTGATTTACCCTTTTCAAATAATTTCCCTATGATTGAGTTGACTGATGCGAATATACATGGAATAATCCATAACAGAAACACTTCATTTGCAAGCGTGAAAATTTTATATATGAGTGCGCTTTATAAATTTATAAGCGTTACATTTGAGATATAATTACAATCTTTAAATGCGTAAAATAGGCTGTTTTTTTATTACATTCTTATTATTTCAATCAACATTGTGCGCCCAGATTCCTGGTTTAACACAATTTACCACCAATAATGGCTTGCCAAGCAACACCATATATGATATTGTACAGGATGAATATGGATTTATTTGGTTCGCAACCGATTATGGCATCAGTAAATTTGATGGACTCACTTTTAAAAATTTCACTGTTACTGATGGACTTCCGGGAAATGAAATTTTAGCCTTTTACAAAGATTCCAAAAATAGAATTTGGATGACGGCATTTAACGGAAATATTGGATTTATTCAAAATAATCATTTTTACAATAAGGACAACCTTCCTTTTTTAGATAAATTACAATTCCCAAAATTTATTGAGGATATTTTTGAGGATTCAAAAGGGGAAATATGGTTTTGTCAAAATTCAAATACCGTCAAAGTCCTTAATTCTGATTTAAGTATTGAAAATTACACTACCACAAATGATCCAAAATCAACATTTAATTCCTTAATTATTGAAGATAAAAATAAAAATTTACACTTATTGACTTATGCAAGTAAGGACAAAAAAATTAATATTATATCAAAACCTCTTTCAGGAAATTTTGAATCAGAAAAATGGACAGAATTCAATTTTAATGATTTTACTAAAACTTCCATAGAAAAAATAAATAATAATTTAGGGATACTTCTTAGATATGAAGATTCCATTATAAAAAATATTTCTAACTACTTAATTAAGGAAAAAAATAATTTTTTAGCAAGAACTTATAAAATTGGAAAAGACTATTGGATTACAAATTTAAATAAGGGAGTTTACATTTTTAATGAGAAGGATAATTATCTGAATCCAACAATAATTTTAAAAGACATTAAATCTACCCGAGCCTTTATAGATTTAGAAAATAATATTTGGGTTGGTACCCAATCCAATGGCATATTTCTTTTCCCCAATCTTAAAGTTGAAGGAGTGCAATTTGAGGATCTGAAGAGTAACGATTTACATTCAATAAGCCTATTTCAAAATAAATTGATTTTGGGCAATGAGCAGAGTGAAATTATTATTTTAAACAAGGAAACCTTACAAACAAATAAAACCCTAAAATTGGATGAAAATCCAAGAAGAATAAGACAATTGAAATCCCATAAAAACCTTCTTTATATATTGGGAGACAATAGCATTCATCAATTAAATACCACTTTTAAAATTGAGTACATAAAAAATATGTTTGATGCTGATTTTTTAAAAACAGATTTAAAAAATTTCAAATATTTTTCAATTGAAAATGATGAAATTTATACTGCCAATTCTAATGGCGTTGGCAAAATTAATAACTCTTCACAATTAACCAAAAAATTATGGAATCAAAGAAGCACTTCTATTTACTATGCGGGAAATGACAGTCTTTGGATTGGGACCACCAAAGGTTTATACCTAAAAAATAGAGGTGTAATTAAAAAATACGACTTAGGCAATCTATTCAACGCAAACACTATTTACGCTTTGGAAAACAGCTCCATAGGATTGTTGATAGGATCAAACGCTCATGGGTTAGGAATTTTAAAAAACGGAAAATTTAAATCCATATCAAGTGTAAACGGCTTATTAAGCAATTATATTAATTCCATTTTTGTGGATAAAAAAAACAATATTTGGCTTTCTACGAATCTGGGCTTGAATCGCCTTACCCTAAATGCTGAGAATAATTTGGTGGATCTTAAAACTTACACCATTTCAGATGGGCTATACAGCAACGATGTGCGAGCTTGTTATGTTGATAAAGAAAAAGTGTATGTTGCAACGTCAAATGGATTGAATATTATTGACCTTTCTGGCAAAGAAAATTCAATTTCTGCCCCAAGAATTCATATGAATGAGGTATTGCTGAACAACAAAATCATCGAAAAAACAAACAACCAAACATTTGACTTCAAATCGAATAACATTCAATTTAATTTCTCTGGGATCTCATTTAAAAGCTTGGGAAATATCACCTTTAAATATAGATTGCTGGGCTTAGAACCCGATTGGGTTGAAACAACAAACAATACGGTAAGATACTCCGCATTGCCGCCAAACAACTATACTTTTGAAGTTAAAGCAATATCAAAAAATAGCTTGGAAAGCATTGCTCCTTCTCTATTTTCTTTTAAAATAAAACCGCCTATTTATAAAACCTGGTGGTTTATAACCTTGTCCATTTTGGTCTTTTTATTATTTATTACCTATTTATTTTACCGAAGAAACCAGAAAATAAAACAACAAGAAAAAATAAAGGAAAATATTTCCAATCTGCGTTATAAAGCATTAAATGCTCAAATGAATCCGCATTTCATCAATAATTTACTGGTTAACATTGAAGATTTGGCGAATAAGGGAGATATTGAAGAAGTAAAAAATTGTTTGGGCAAATTCAGTGAATTGGTAAATTTAATACTGCAAGCAACAAAATCCAATTTAATTAATTTGACTGATGAAATTGAAATGGCCAAATTATATTTGAATCTTCAAAAGTTGAGATTCAACAAAAATACTTCCTACACCATAAATACTGAAGCCATTCCACAAGAAGAATTAGAAAATATTTTAGTGCCACCAATGATTTTACAGCCAATTTTTGAAAATGCGTTTAAGCATGGCTTTAAAAATGGAAACAACACCAACCATATTGCCATGAATTTTAATATTGAAAATGAGGAGTTTCTTATTTGTGAAATTATTGACAATGGCGTTGGAATTCAAAAAAAGGACAATACCCTCA
>CAMDPE010000134.1 GCA_945903795.1 Lutibacter flavus
TTAATTTTATATTTTCTATAAAAATAACGGAATCATTGTGTTTTTTACTTACTTCCCCTCTAATAATAATGCCTTGCTGTTCGGTTTTCAATCCCCATATTTTTGCTTTTTCGGATTTGAAATTAAACTTGATAGTGTCCTGGGTAGATTCTTGGGATCCTTGCTTAAAAATAGGACGTTGGGAATAGCTTCCAATACTGTCTTTAACGCCCTTGGCGGTAATAATGTTTGTATTGTTGTCAATTTCAATAAAACCGGCAGTTAAATCAATATCATTGTAATTTACGTGCGCATTATCGTACAATAATATTTTTTTATTTTTCATGTCTTGCCTAATCAAACTATCTGCACTATGAACGATAATACTTTCAAGCAATTCTTTAGGTTTGGTGATGGAATCTTTTGGTTTTATTCCTATAGAATCTAAAGCTTTAATAGCCAAAGTATCTTTTTTGGGAATTTTCAGGGTGTCGCTTAGTTTGGTCTTGAAATTTTCAGAAGATTTTTCTTTAATTTCTTGGGTGAAAGCTGTAAAATTGACTATGCTAAAAATCAGTACCAGCAAAAATAAATAACAGCTATTTTTACTGTGTGATTTAATGATGAAATTTTTATAAAAGTATCTTTTAAATTGGGTTGATAGCATAAGTTTTTTTACATTAGCTTCCTAAATAATCAACCACATTATTGATTGGTTGTAAATGTATGGCTTAATATTTGAAACACAAATAACAGTTGCCAAAAATAACTAAAATTATTGATGAACACACAACTCTTAAATAAAAATAAAATGACAATTAAGCACTCTTTAATTTTCGTGTTTTTGATCGCATTTCTATTTAATTATCCTTCAATTTTTGCTCAAAAAAAAGAATTTATTGTTGTTTTAGATGCCGGTCATGGAGGTAAAGATCCAGGTAAAATAGGTTATAACCATGCCAAGGAAAAAGATATCGCCTTAAAAATTGTTTTGCAGGTAGGGGAAATTTTGGAAAGGGAAAAGAATATTAAGGTTATTTTTACCAGAAAAACAGATGTTTTTGTCGATTTATGGGAGCGCGGAAGAATTGCCAATAAAGCAGACGCGGACTTATTTGTTTCTATTCATTGTAACGCGCACAGCTCACAAGCATCTGGCTCCGAAACTTGGGTGTTGGGAACACACGTAAATCGTCAGAATTTTGAAGTGGCAAAGGCTGAAAACTCTGTTATTTTAATGGAAGATAACTATGAAATGAAATATAAAGGATTTGACCCCAATTCGCCCGATTCTGTAATTGGTTTAACATTGATGCAAGAAGAATATTTGGACAAAAGCATTCAATTGGCAAGTATCATTCAGGAGGGATTTACCAACAAATTAAACAGAATAGACAGGGGCGTTAAACAAGCAGGTTTTGTTGTTTTACACCAAACATATATGCCAAGTGTTTTAATTGAAACGGGTTTTTTAACAAATGTTGATGAAGGAACTTATTTAAATACAAATGTGGGACAGGATAAATTTTCTCAATCAATTTCTTCCGATATTTTAAAATATATTCAGCAACTCACTTTAAATACGGTGCTAAGCACCAATGTTGCAATAAATGAAAATAATTCAGCGTCCAAAACAAACACACCAATCGACAAGAATATAAGTAATATTTTTTCCAAAATTGAATTTAAGGTGCAAATTGCATCTGGGGCAAATAAAATAGATACAAAACCTTATAATTTTAAAGGTCTTTCCAATGTTGAGCGTGTTCAGGTTGATGGAAGCTATAAATATTATCTGGGTAGCACTTCGGATTATTCGGAAATAAAAAAATTACACGAATTGGCAAAATCTAAAGGTTATACATCTGCTTTTATTGTGGCATTTGAAAATGGAAAAAAAATACCTGTTGAAGATATTATTAAAAAATCATAATAAGTTTTTTTTTAATACTCCCAAAAATAAGTAGTAATTTTACGCCAATAAAATTGAATTGATTTGAAAATTAGCAGAGAGTTAAAAACAGGCATTGTTGCCATAGCTGTAATAGCCTTATTTATTTGGGGTTATAATTACTTGAAAGGTCTTAATTTATTTGATGCGCCATCAAAAACCTATTTTACGGAATATAGCGACGTGCAAGGTTTAAACACGGCGAGTGTTGTAACATTAAGTGGTGTTGAAGTAGGGAAAGTTATTGCGGTAACTTTTAACAAAAATCCTGAAAAGCGAGGCTGGTTGATTGTGGAATTTAGTGTTGAAACAGAGTTGGAATTTTCAAAAAACAGCGTTGCCAAGATTTACAGTGCCAGTTTAATGGGCGGAAAATCTTTGGCGCTAGTTCCTTCCTATGAAGGCGATATGGCGAAACCCGGAGATTATTTGCCGGGCGAAATAGAATCGGATGTGATTACCTCAGTTTCCGAAAACTTAAAACCACTTTTCGATAAAGTCGAAAACGCTGTCGTGAGTGCCGATTCTGTATTGGTTGGCATCAATGAAATTATGGATGCCAAAACGAGGGAAAACCTAAAATCGAGCATTGCTGAATTAAATGCCACAATTTCAAACTTTAATGCCATTTCCAAATCGGTGAATGAAATGGTGGCGACCAATAAAGTTAAAATTGGCAATACAATGACCAACGCCGAGTTAATGACCAGCAATTTTGCAAAACTTTCAGATTCTTTGGCAAATTCAAATTTGGGAACAACCATTAAAAATCTTGAAACTACCGTGAATAGTTTAAACGGTATTTTAGCAAATGCAGAATCGGGCAAAGGAACTTTGGGTAAATTGTTGAAAGATGAAGAAATGTATAATAATCTTACTAGTGCCTCAAAAGAATTGGATGAGTTGTTGCGTGAAATGAAATTAAATCCCAAGCGTTTTGTTCACTTTTCCTTATTCGGAAAAAAGGATAAGGGTTACATCGCTGAACCTGAACCAGAGATAGAGACAGAAAAATAAAAATCAGTGAACCAGCGATAAAAAATTTAAAACGGCAAAAAACCAAAATGTATGAATTATATCGATAACATCGCATTTGCAATTCTTTTAATAATCGGAATTGGGTTTTTTGTGAAAAACAGCAAAAAAATTGTCAGGAATATCAAGCTTGGCAAAAATATTGACCGATCCGATTTACCAAAAGAGCGTTTCAATAATATGCTAAAAATTGCTTTGGGGCAATCAAAAATGGTAAAACGGCCAATTGCAGGCATACTTCATATCATCGTTTACGCAGGTTTTATCATCATCAATATTGAAGTGCTGGAAATCATTATCGACGGACTTTTTGGAACGCATCGCGTTTTTTCTGTTTTAGGAGGTTTCTATAGTTTTTTGATTGGGACTTTTGAGATATTGGCATTCCTTGTTTTGGCATCTGTCATCATATTTTGGATACGCAGAATGGTCTTACAAATTCCGCGTTTCTGGAATAAGGAAATGAAAGGCTGGCCAAAAAATGACGCATTGAATATTTTATATTTCGAAATGGTTTTAATGTCGTTATTCTTGTTAATGAATGCAACCGACAATCATTTTCAAAATTTAAATGTTGGAAATCCTATAAGCCAATACATTGCAAATCTATTTCAAGAATCTAGTTTTACCACCGTAAATATTATTGAAAGAACCGCTTGGTGGCTGCATATTGTTGGTATTTTAATATTTTTGAATTATTTGTACTATTCAAAACATTTGCACATATTGTTGGCTTTCCCAAACACGTATTTTGCAAATCTAAAACCAAAAGGTCAGTTTACAAACTTAAAAGCTGTCACCAATGAAGTTAAAATGATGATGGATCCAAGTGCCGATCCTTATGCGGCGCCTGATGAAAATGCGGCACCGCCCGAAAAATTTGGCGCAAGTGATGTAACTGATTTGAATTGGGTGCAATTAATGAATGCATACACCTGTACTGAATGTGGAAGATGCACAGCTGCTTGTCCGGCAAATATCACCGGAAAAGAATTGTCTCCGCGTGCCATTATGATGAAAACCAGAGACCGATTGGAAGAGGTTGGAAAAAACATCGATAAAAATGGCAAATTTATGGATGATGGTAAACAATTGTTAAACGATTATATCACGGCTGAAGAAATTTGGGCCTGCACAAGTTGCAATGCCTGCGTTGAAGAATGTCCGGTAAACATTGATCCGCTTTCAATTATTATCGATTTACGCCGTTATTTGGTGATGGAACAATCGGCAGCGCCAACAGAATTGAACAGTATGATGACCAATATTGAGAACAACGGGGCGCCTTGGCAATACAACCAAATGGACCGACTTAATTGGAAAGACGAATAAATATTAACTAAAAATATAAGAATTTTTTATTATGAAAACTGAGGATGTAGAAAAATTATTGCACGAAAAAGTTGAAGCAGGATTGCATATTAGTCCGGTATTGCCGAAAGGCGTAAAGAATTATTTAATCGATATAGATGGAACTGTTGGAGATGACATTCCCAATGAAGAACCTGAACGAATGGTTACTGCGGAAGCTTATCCAGATGCCATTAAAACGTTGAATAAATGGTATGATGAAGGACATATTATTTTCTTCTTTACATCTAGAACGGAAGCGCATCGTGAAGTTACGGAAACTTGGCTTAAAAAGCACGGATTCAAATATCACGGAATGGTGATGGGAAAACCGAGAGGTGGAAATTATCATTGGATTGACAATCACTTGGTGAAAGCAACACGTTACCGCGGTAAATTTACTGACTTAATTAACAAAGAAGTAACTATTCAAGTGTTTGACGACGGTCAGCACGAATAACAAATATATTTAAAACAGTTTCTTATGAATGTACCTACAATGGCTGAAATGACCGCGCAAGGTATTCAGCCAGATGTTTTATTTTGGGTTGGATGTGCCGGAAGTTTTGACGACCGAGCAAAAAAAATCACGAAAGCTTTTGTAAAAATTTTAAACAAGGCAAATGTGCAATTTGCAGTTTTGGGTACGGAAGAAGGTTGCACCGGTGATCCTGCAAAAAGAGCCGGAAATGAATTTTTGTTTCAAATGCATGCGATGACCAATATTGAGGTGTTGAATGCCTATGAAGTCAAAAAAATAGTCACTGCTTGTCCGCATTGCTTCAACACCTTAAAAAATGAATATCCTGAATTGGGTGGAAAATACGAGGTTTTACATCATACCGAATTTTTGAAATCTTTGTTGGATGAAGGAAAAATCACCATTGAAGGAGGGAAATTTAAAGGAAAACGAATTACTTTTCACGACCCATGTTATTTAGGCCGTGCAAATGATGTTTATGAAGCACCGCGTTTGCTGATTGAAAAATTGGAGGCCGAATTGGTTGAAATGAAGCGTTGCAAAACCAACGGACTTTGTTGTGGTGCCGGCGGCGCGCAAATGTTTAAGGATGCTGAAAAAGGAAATAAAGAGATAAACGTTGAACGCACTGAAGAAGCCTTAGAAACAAAACCAAATATTATAGCAACTGGTTGTCCGTTTTGCAATACGATGATCACAGACGGCATAAAAGCAAAAGACCAAGAGTCTAATGTTGAGGTGATGGACATTGCCGAATTAATTGCCAACGCCGAAGATTTATAAATTTTTTGACAAAAAGCTATTGAAAAAAATGCACCATGTTTAAAGTCTATGTGAAAGCCGCTCGCATAAGAACGCTGCCTTTGTCCGTTTCCGGGATTATTGTAGGCAGTTTTTTGGCCGCGTCCCATGGTTATTTTAATTGGTTAATTTGTTCGCTAGCTTTGTTAACCACAGTTGGTTTTCAAATTATTTCAAATTTTGCCAACGATTATGGCGATGGAGTTAAAGGAACCGATAATTTAGATAGAATTGGTCCCAAACGCGCCATTCAAAGCGGAGAAATATCACCGGAACAATTGTTAAAAACCATTAAAATAACTAGTGCAATAACTTTACTTATTGCTATTTTACTTATTTACATTGCTTTTGGCAAAGACGATTTTGTAAACTTACTGGTGTTTTTTGTTTTGGGAATTGCGAGCATCGCAGCTGCAGTAAAATACACTATG
Organism: Lutibacter flavus; assembly: GCA_945903795.1. Classification (GTDB taxonomy): domain Bacteria; phylum Bacteroidota; class Bacteroidia; order Flavobacteriales; family Flavobacteriaceae; genus Lutibacter; species Lutibacter flavus_A. The sequence goes on from CAMDPE010000134.1 coordinate 6,029, forward strand.
GGCAATAAAGCCTATGGCTATAGCGGATTTGGAGATTTTTTCGTATTCCTCTTTTTTGGGTTGTTAAGTGTTTGCGGCAGTTATTATTTATTCACTAAACAGCTAGACTTCACCATTTTTTTACCAGCCTGTTCTATTGGTTTTTTGAGCATTGGCGTGTTAAATTTAAACAATATGCGCGACAGCGTATCCGATGCAAAATCGGGTAAAAATACCATTGTGGTAAAAATAGGCGTGGAGTTTGCCAAATATTACCATTATTATTTGCTGATTGGTTCTTTTTTGTTCGCCGCATTGTACTCAATTGTTTTCTATAAATCCTGGCATCAATTCTTATTTTTACTGGCCTATATTCCAATTGGAAAACATTTTTTTGTCGTTTATCGCAATAAAAGACCCATACTTTTAGATCCTGAATTAAAAAAATTGGCAATAAGTACTTTTTTGTTTGCTATATTATTTGGGTTGGGTACATTTGTAGCTGCTTAAAGTGACTTTTGTCACTTTAAAACAAAAAAATAAAAGATATATTTGTCCTGTTTATAGTTTGTAATGAAAAATCAATTTTTTGGCATATTTTTTTACCTGCTTTATTTATTGGCCATGGTGCGTCCGTTGGTTCCGATTATGGAGTATTATGCCAATTATGATTATATTGCCAATGTGTTATGTGAAAACAGGGATAAACCTTATTTGGAGTGTAATGGAAAGTGTTATTTGGAAAAGCAATTGAACAAAGCAAACCATAACGATCACGACCATAAATCAACCATTCCCCAAATTGATTTTGAAAAATATCCTGTTTCACCTTTAGATCAATTTTCATATTCTATTAAAAATTTCAAAGATAATTATACACATAGATTTTTTGTTAATAAATACACTTCACAAGATTTCTATCATTCTTTATTGAAACCACCACAAGTTTAAATTTCACATACAATTTTTTAAATGTAAACGATATAGTCGTGACAATGCATAAATTATTATGTGTTGTTATGATTTAGATCTTAACAAATTCTCAGCTTCATTTTTCGTAGAAAAGTGTTGAGCTGCACAATAGGAGACAGTCAATCTGCGATAGCGGTATTTAGGATAATATAGAAACTATTTCCGACTGCCCAATAATTCAAATTCAAAAATTATAAAAATCAAAAATATGAAATTTTTAAAATATATTTTACCGGCAATTTTAGTTCTTACAACAATGTCTTGTTCGGATGATGATAACGATATTGCCCCAATCAATGAAGTTCAGGATTTAATGAAAGTCCAAGAAATTTCTAATGATAACCATACCATTGAAGTTTATACAAAAAGCGGCACATTGGTTCAGGGTTATAATAACATCACCATCAGAATAAAAGATAAAAGTACCCAAGCGTTTATTGAAAATGCTGTATTTACATGGAAGCCAGTAATGCATATGGCTTCTATGTCTCATTCTTGCCCAAAATCTGACCTTGTAAAAGTTGCTGATATGCAAAATGTTTACAACGGATTTATTGTTTTTCAAATGGCAGAAAATGAAATGGAAAAATGGGACTTAACGTTTAATTATACAATTAATGGCACTGCTTATGAAGCTACTGACTTTATTGGAATTCCGGCTTCAGATAAGAAAACAGTTACGGCTGTAACGGGTATTGACGGTGTAAGATACATTTTAGCGCTTATTGAACCACAAAATCCTGAGGTTAAAATAAATGATATAATAGTTGGATTATATAAAATGGAAAATATGATGAGTTTTCCAGTAGTTGAAAATTTTAAAATAAATTTAGACCCTCGTATGCCAAGTATGGGAAATCATTCTTCTCCAAACAACCAGGATATGGTTTATAATGCAACTACAAAAATGTATGATGGGAAACTATCGTTGACAATGACAGGCTATTGGAAACTCAATTTAATGTTGCGCAATCAAAACAATGAAATTTTAAAAGGAGAACCCGTGACCGACGTAAATGAAGCAAGCACTTTGTTTTTGGAATTGGAATTTTAAACAATTAATATTTAGCAGGTCGCCTTTTTTTAAAATTAGGCGACCTTAATTAATCATTTTATGATGAGAAAATTTCAAATTGGTTTAATAATCTCGTTGCTATTTACCACACTAATTTCAGCACAAGAAAAAATTGTTGATACAGCCAAAATTGTGCAATTAAAGGAAGTGATAATTGTTAATAGGGAAAATTTAAACAATAAAAATCAGGTAAAACCACTTGCTTCCATTGATGAATATTTAGAGAAATCAAACAAAATCACGATGATTAAGCGTGGTAATTATGCTTGGGAACCAGCCATTAATAATATGGTAAGTGACAGAATTTCGGTTACTATTGACGGTATGCAAATATTTGGCGCTTGTACCGATAAAATGGATCCAATAACTTCTTATGTTGATGTTTCAAATTTATCAGAAGTCCACGTGAAATCCGGACAGCAAGGCGCTGAAAATGGTTCGACTATTGGTGGCGGTATCGATTTAAAATTGCAAAAAGGCAGTTTTAATAAGGAAGTCTTGAATTTTGGGTTTG
>CAMDPE010000135.1 GCA_945903795.1 Lutibacter flavus
TAAACCAAACATCGGGTTTGTGTTCTGCCATCGCCCGGTTAAAGGGTTCCATTTTCACTTGTTCCGTAAAAATTTGATGCATCGGATCTTCAATTTGAGGAATTCCCATGGTCACGTTTCTGTGCTCCGCAGTTTGTTTTGGCACGTACAAATGCACATTTAAACTCAATTTTTCAATTAAATCATTGGCATGCGCATAGGTTTGCGGGGTATTGTAGCCCGTATCGCACCAAATTACTTTTAAATCATTTTTAACTTTGGTGCAGGCGTATAAAATAGCCACTTCATAAGGCCTGAAATTTGTGGTTATCACTGGTGCCGAAGCCAGCGAGAGTGCCCAATCGATAATTTCTCCAGGCGATTTTTGTTCCAGTTCCTTATTAAGGCGTTCCAAATCTAAATTTTTCATTGTTTTCTCCATTTTATTAAATTCCAAATCCGTTCGTGGCCATAGTAAAGTACCATTTTGGTAATCACCTCAATGGAACCGATAGACAGCGCCATACTTAATTCTCCCGTAATAAACCAGGAAATAATCATAGTATCAACGGTCCCTACAATCCGCCAACTCATTGCTTTCACAATGCTGCGAATCGGTTTCTCCGATTTTACATCGGCCTCAAAACCTTTATCGGCAGTTTTAGATGATGTTATAATTTGATCTATTATCATAGTTGTTTGGTGTGCTAAATCTTTTTATTGGCAACAAAAATACATTAATTTTAATACTCTACCAATTCGATAGGCTAATAGATTGATCAAATTTAATTATTTAACGTTTTTAGCGTTGATGTTATTTTTTTTGGCGTTCCCGCTGAAAAAGCGGTCGGGTTTTCGTTCCAAACTTTTTTCGCCAAAAAGCGCAAAAAGGTTTTACACAGCAACCCCTAACGCGAAATCGATTTACGATTTTAGAATTTTAAATCCCTCTTGTTGATAAATCATAATGACTTATTCACTCCTAACTTCGGACTTCCGTCATCGGACTTTTAACACCTCAAAGCATCATCAATATCCTGAATAATATCTTCAAAATGCTCCAAACCAACCGAAATCCTAACCAGTCCAGGCGTAATTCCTGCCGCCAATTGTTCTTCTGATGACAGTTTGCTGTGTGTGGTGGATGCCGGGTGGGTGACAATGGTTCGGGTATCGCCCAAATTGGCCGACAAAGAGCACATTTTTAGCGCATTCAAAAAGTTCCTTCCTGCTTCCAAGCCGCCTTTCACCTCCACGGCAATGATATTTCCCCCCAGTTTCATTTGCTTTATGGCAATTTCATATTGCGGATGCGATACCAAAAAGGGATATTTCACTTTTTCAATTTTTTCATGGCTTTCCAAAAACTCGGCAACCTTCAGCGCATTTTCGCAGTGTTTCTCTACACGAACCGCCAAGGTTTCCAAACTTTTAGACAACACCCAGGCGTTAAAAGGCGACAAAGCCGGACCCGTATTTCTGGAAAATAAATAAATTTCGCGCACCAATTCGGCTTTTCCAACCACCACGCCTCCCAAAACACGCCCTTGCCCGTCCATCAATTTTGTGGCGGAATGAATCACCAGATCCGCTCCAAATTTTATGGGTTGCTGAATGTAAGGCGTGGCAAAACAATTGTCGATCACCAACAGCAAATTATGTTTTTTTGCAATGTTACCCAGCAATTCCAAATCGATAATGTCCACACCCGGATTGGTAGGAGATTCCGCATACAATATTTTGGTTGCAGGCGTAATTAAAGGTTCTATTTCGTCAGGATTGTTAATGTCGAAATAGGAAGTTTCAATCTGCCATTTCGGAAAATACTTGGTAAACAAGGTATGGGTTGATCCAAAAACCGAACGTGCCGAAACAATGTGGTCGCCGCTGCTCAACAAAGCTGCAAAGGTCGAAAAAACCGCCGCCATTCCGGTGGCAAAAGCATAACCGGCTTCCGCTCCTTCCATTTGCACCACTTTGTCGGTAAATTCTGTCGTGTTCGGATTGCTGAAACGGGAATAAATGTTTCGCTCATTTTCTTCGCTGAAAGCAGCACGCATTTCTTCGGCATCTTCAAACACAAAACTTGACGTTAAGTACAAAGGCGTTGAATGCTCCTGAAACCGGGAACGTTCCATTTGGTTTCTGATGGCTTCGGTTTCGAAATTTTTGTCGCTCATGTTATTGGTTGTTTTGCCCTTCGACTGCGCTCAGGGTGACGGTTTATTAATGTTTCATTGAACTTGAACTTCCCTAATTAGTGTTGACTAATTTTATTATATTTTTATTCCTCTTCATGTTTTTTACACACCCCTAACCCCTCTCAAGAGGGGAATTAATCGCGGTACAAACATTTAACTTTTAACATATAACATTTAACCTTTTTGGGCTAATTTTTATCCGCCAATCGCAAAATATCACCGAAAACGCCTCGGGCGGTGACTGCCGCTCCGGCACCGGCGCCCTGAATTACAAGTGGCTTTTCACCATAAGATTCGGTATAAATTTCAAAAATCGCATCGGCGCCCTGTATTTGTCCGAGTGCGCTATTGCTTGGCACGGAAACCAGTTTCACTTCCAAATTTCCTTTGTCCTGCTGCAAATCGCCCGAGATTTCCCCGATATAACGCAAAACATGATTTGGTTTTTGGGCCTCTTTAATTTTTTGAAAATGCGCATTCATTTCCCCCAATCTTTTCAAAAATGAATCAGCCGCTCCGGATCTTAAATTTTCCGGAATCAAGTTTTCAATGGTCACGTCGGCAAGTTCATTTTGCAAATCGAGTTCCCTTGCCAAAATCAGCAATTTTCTTCCTACGTCGTTTCCGCATAAATCCTCACGCGGATCTGGTTCCGTAAAACCCTGGCTGATGGCTTCCTGCAACACCTCGCTAAACGGACGGTTTTCCACCGAAAAATTGTTAAACAAATAACTGAGGGAACCGGAGAAAACGCCTCTAATACAAGTGATATTTTCACCGGAATCGTGCAACAATTTAATCGTGTCAATCAATGGCAAACCGGCGCCGACATTGGTTTCGTACAAATAAGATTTCTTGTTGTTTTTTAAGGTTTGCCGCAGCGATTTGTAAAAGGCATACGACTTGGTATTGGCTATTTTATTGGAAGAAATCAAATCGAATCCGTTTTCCGCCAAATCGAGATAATTGTCCACAAACTGCGCACTTGCGGTATTGTCCACCGCAATTAAATTTTCCAGATGGTTTTTTTCCGCATAATCAATTATGTCTTTTACCTTATAATTTTGAAGGGCATTTGCTTTCAATTCGGTTGCCCAATTTTCTGAAATCCCGTTTTTGTTTAACAACACTTTGGTGGAATTCGCCACTGCAAAAATGTTTAAATGGATGTTTTTTCGTTTTAAAATGTTCTGCTGGCTTTTCAAAATCTGGTCAATCAGCGTTCCTCCCACCAAACCTTTGCCAAAAATGGCAATGTTGATTCGTTTTGAAATTCCGAAGATTTCACCGTGAATCACATTCACCGCTTTGTTTAAATCCGATTTTTTCACCACCAGGCAAACATTGGCGCCGGTTACGGTGTTGTTGATCAATATGGGCGTCACGCGGTTTTTGATCAAGGCGCCATAAGGCTGGTTAAAAGAATGCAAACTTTGTCCGATAATGGAAATCACCGACACATTTTCGGTCACATAAATCTGGCTGATGTCTTTGGTCTGAAATTCATTTTTGAACTCATTCTCCAAGACCATTTTCGCCTTGAATCCGTTTTTGGCATCCACAATAAATCCGATTCCCCGTTCCGAAGAACCTTGCGAAATAATGCTCACGCTGATATTTTCTTTCGCCAAAGCCGTAAAAATCCGTCCGTCCACCCCAACTTTTCCCAACAATCCGCGCCCGATTAAATTAACCAAAGCCACATCATCCTGCACCGTCAGTGATTTTATGCCGCCCTGTTCCGTTTCCGAGCCGATTAGCGTTCCTTTATTTTCAGCATCAAAGGTGTTCAAAATGCGCAAAGGAATATTTTTTTCAATCAATGGAATGATAGTTTTTGCGTGCAAAATAGTCGCGCCAAAATTCGCCATTTCGTTGGCTTCCTGATAGGTGAGTTTTTCAATGATTTGGGAATTCTCCACCAAATCTGGATTTGCCGTATAAATTCCGTTCACGTGCGTATAATTCTGAAGCTCTTTTGCATTCAGATAATTGGCGATTAATGCTGCAGTATAATTGCTGCCGTTTCTTCCCAATGTGGTGGTTTCGCCCTGTAAATTTGACGCTATAAAACCGGTAATCACCTGAATGGTGCCTCCGTTGTGCTGTTGAAAATGTGCGATGACATTTTCTTCGGAAACCGATTCAAAAGGCAACGCTTTTCCGAACTGGTTGTTGGTTTTTATGAGCGTTCTTGAATCCACAAAATTGGCTTTGATCCCTTTTTTATTCAGCAAATGGGCAATGAATTTTCCCGACAGGATTTCTCCCTGAGAAAGCACCTGGTCTTTCACTTTTTCACTGTAATCGCCCAACAAATTTACGCCCCTGAAAATTTCATCCAAAAGCTTAAATTCCGCCGACAAATCAACGCCTTCGCCACCCACTATTTGGTATTCTTTTAGCGCTTCAAACTCCTCCATATAAGGCAAATCGTTTTTTGCCTTTTCCAACATAGACTCCAAATGGTCTGTTGTTTCGCCTCTTGCAGAAACCACCAAGGCAATTTTCTCCCCGTTCTTTATTTTATTTTCAACAATGGCAAGGGTGTGTTCTAAACCTGTTCCGTTGGCCAATGATTTTCCTCCAAATTTTACAACTATCATATTTTATATTTAAAAACGTCACTTAATGCTTCCACCAATTGTTCAAATTCAATGAGAAATGCATCGTGACCGTGAATGGATTTGATTTCTTTATAGTCGACTTCCTTATGTTGCCGATCCAACAGTTTTGCGGTTTCCTTATTGTCGGAGGCCACGAAAAACAAATCGGAGTCGATTCCTATCATAATTACCTTGGATTTTAATGTTGACAATGCTTCTTCAATGCCTTCAAATTTTTTCGATATATCAACAGAGCTCAGCAAATGCGTCATCACTTTATAAGCGTGTAAGGTAAATCGTCCTTCCAGTTTTTCCCCGTGGTGCTGCAGCCAGCTTTCTATATTGTACATACCTAAATTGGTATTCACCGTTCTGTTGAAACGCGATTGAAAAGAGGCCGGACTTCTGTAAAAAAGCATCGCCATCATTCGGGCGTCGTGCAATGGTTTTTTTGAATTTTCCAAAATTTGAAACTGCACTTTGTTATGCCCTAAAATCCAGTCCGACGCTTTCCAGTCGGAAGCCACCGGAATTAAATTTTCAATCAGATCTGGAAATAAAATCGCCATTTCCCAGGCAATTCCGCCGCCCAACGAACTGCCGATAGCCGCATACAAGCTTGAAATTTGCAGTTGCTGAACCGCCAAACCAAAAAGATTTGCTATGTCTCTTGCCGAAAACGCATCGTAGTCAAATAAAATTTCTGTGGTTTTGTAGCCATTTCCCGGAATGTCGAAAGCCAGCACCGTATATTTTTTGGTGTCGATCAATTTTGAATCCCCCACAATGCTTTTCCACCAGCCATTTTCGCCGGCCACATCAGAATTTCCGGTCAACGCGTGGTTGATCAACACCACCGGCGCCGAATGCAATTCCTTCCCAAACAATTGGTAAGAAAGCGTCACATCAGCAGTTATTTTTCCGTCTTCGGAAGCAAAATTGGGTACCGTTATGTATTTTAATGAATTCATCAATACTATTTTAAAATGGTCAACATCAAAATTTTTGATCCGACATCTATTGACAGCATTATTTAAGAAAGGCAAAAAATTACGGGAAGTAATTTCGGTTTGTTATCTATCCAATTTGGTAGAATTTAGCACCTTCTTTGCAGGGCAAAGGGTTGCTAAGGCTTCAATGGGTCTAATCCCTCTGCCTTTCTTAATAACACTTTTCAATACGTTTATGAACTGAACCGCAAATTAATGCATTAATTTTTTCTTAAACAACACTTTTAATCAATTTAACAAATCGGCACATTTCGTTTAAAAAATCAACAACTTATGCTTTCAATGCTATTTTGGCATTTCCCTTCGGGCCGGGCTTTCGCTGCTCGCAGCCCGTAAAAACGGGCGTGCTCAAACAAACCGCTCAATCCCTAATGCAGCTTCAATTAAAAATTTAAAATCCAACATTCATCATTCAAAATTCATTTAGGCTCCTTGCACTTAAAATAACAAGCCAGTGAATTTTTGATTCAATTAGCCAATAATTTATTTTGCAAAAAACTTTGTGAACCTCTTTTTTCCTTTGTGAATCTTTGTGAAACAGCTTTTAATTACACGGAGCTTCACCAAGATCCACCAAGTTACACAAAGAAATATAGCGAAATTGGGTAAAACTTTGCATATTCCTTGTTGCTTAAATTTTGCTGAAAGCAGCTGTCAAATCCTGCTTCAAATCCGCCAAATCTTCAATTCCCACAGAAAGCCGAATCAAATCTTTTGAAACGCCCGTTGCCACCTGTTCGTCATCCGACAATTGCTGGTGCGTGGTGCTGGCAGGATGGATAATCAACGATTTTGTATCGCCGATATTCGCCAAAAGCGAGAATAATTTGGTTTCATCGGCCACTGTTTTGGCTGCTTCAAATCCGCCCTTCAAGCCAAAAGTCACCACGCCGCTTTGCCCTTCCGGCAAATATTTCTGACCCAAATCATAGTATTTGCTCGACTTCAATCCGGGATAATTTACCCAGGAAACTTCCTGCTGATTTTCAAGCCATTCAGCCAAAGCCAAGGCATTTTCGCTGTGTTTTTTAATCCGAATCGGCAAGGTTTCCAATCCCTGAATAATCTGGAATGCATTGAACGGACTTAAAGCAGCGCCATAATCGCGCAAACCTTCCACACGCACTTTGGCAATAAAAGCGGCATTTCCCAAGGCTTCGTGGTACACCAATCCGTGATAACCCGCAGAAGGTTCGGTAAATTCAGGAAATTTTCCGCTGGTCCAGTCAAAAGTTCCGGCATCAATAATGGCACCGCCAAGCGAGGTTCCGTTTCCTGAAATGTATTTGGTCAAGGAGTGAATCACAATATTGGCGCCGTGCGCAATCGGGTTCAACAAATAAGGCGTTGCCACGGTATTGTCGACAATAAAAGGCACTTTATTGGCTTTGGCTTCCTCAGAAATCGCTTTTAAATCCAAGATATCAAGTTTCGGGTTTCCCAAACTTTCGGCAAAGAAAGCCCTGGTGTTTGCCTGTGTTGCTTTGGTGAAATTTTCAGGATTTGAAGGGTCCACAAAGGTGGTAGTGATTCCCAGTCGCGGCAAGGTCACTTTAAACAAATTGTAAGTGCCGCCGTATAAACTGTTGGAGGCCACAATATGGTCGCCCGCTTTTAACAACACCAGCAAAGCCGTGGCAATCGCCGCCGTTCCGGAAGCCGTAACCACTGCGCCAATGCCGCCTTCAAGTGCTGCTAGTCGTTGTTCCAAAATATCATTGGTTGGGTTGTTTAAGCGGGTGTAGATAAATCCTGCTTCTGCAAGTCCGAAAAGATTGGCCGCGTGTTCCGAGTTGTGAAAAACATAGGAAGTGGTTTGGTAAATGGGAACGGCTCTTGTTCCTGCGTTTTTTGTTACGTCGTGTCCTGCGTGCAATGCTTGTGTTGAAAATTTTTGTGTGCTCATTTTTTATGTTTTTAAATTGTTATAAATTATTCCTCGATTAAATTTTGTAATACTTACAGGTCGCCCCAACGGGGCTTTAATTGTTTAATTTTTATGATTTTCTATAAACAGATTGTCCCGATGGGACTAAATCAGCTCCTTAGGAGCTAAATGTTTGTAGAAAAATAATTATTCCCTCTAAAACAAGCCCCAGCGGGGCGAACTGTTTGTCAAACCATTATTACTTTCCAATGATTGTTATAATTTTATTTTCGTTTTATAAATGAAAAAGCCCCTTTGATTTTAGATATTACCAAAGGGACTTTAATCGTTATAGATTTTTATATTCCAATCAGTTTAGGCAATATCTTTTCATGATGATTTGCATCATTTGCATTTGCATGCAACAAATGTTAATTGGATTATTTTGGAATTTTATGTTCATTTTGGTATAAGTTATAAAAAAAGCCTCTGAAAAATCAGAGGCTTTTAATTGTTTTTATAATTTATTAAATTTTAAACAATAGGGCACTCTGCGTAAATTTTACACATCATACACATCATATTGTTCAATTTAATTGTCATTTTTTCTTGTTTTGATGTCGCAAATGTAATCACATTTTTTTAACGCGCAAGTTTTTTTTAAATAAAAAATCATTTTTTGCATTTTATAATTTTTAGTTTTCCTAAATTTGCCCACTGAATTACAGGAGGAAAAATTTGAACTGATTGCAACCTCGTTAAAAAATGCTAAAGCAGTAATTATTTACTTCTTTAGCGAC
>CAMDPE010000136.1 GCA_945903795.1 Lutibacter flavus
TAAATTGATACGCAATAAAGTCCGTGCGTATTTGCCAGATTTTCAAAAATTGATTTAGATAACGGAGGTTTAATTGCTACTGACATAATCAAGAATTTTTATTCTAATTTAGAACTGTTTTAGGTATAGAAAAATGATATCGCTCAAAATTGTCTATTTGTTTTCAGAGACTTTGCATAGCTTGTTAAATTTTTTTATTGTGTAATTGTTTCCCTTCAACTGTGCTTAAGATGACAAATTGTTTAAATATTCAATTTACTGGTTCAAAACTTTTAACTGACTGACTTTCCAACTGATCCAAAACTGATATTAATCAATTCAATAGTTGATATTCCTCAATGCGTAAAATAAATGGGATTTATAATTTTGAGTTAAAACTTAATGTGATGAAAAAAGCGGTATTATTTATTGGAATGTTGTTATTATCGGCCTGTTCTTCAACCAGATTTGTAGATAGCTGGAAAAACAAGGAAATTACTTCGTTTGAACCGAAAAAAGTATTGGTGGTTGGTATTACAGATAACCTGACGGCCCGTAAAATATTTGAGGAAAAGTTGAAAAATGCCTTTATACTTCGAAATATTTATGCTGTGGAAAGTATGGCTGTTTTGGATAATGGCTTTACCAGTTCCAAAAAAAACGAAGAAGAAATTGATAAAATGATCAAGAAAATAGGCAATGAAGGTTTTGATACTGTTGTAATTACGTCTGTAAAAGGAGTTGATGAAAGAACTAGTTACCGAACTGAATATTATCCAACAATTGGTTATCGTTGGTCACGATTTGGAAGGTATTATTATTGGTATCAAGACATTTATTTTACACCGGAATATTATGATTCCTATAAAATTTACAATGTTGAAACAGTTATTTACAGTATCAATGAAGACGACACCAAGTCTCTTGTTTGGGTTGGCGCCATTAATTTAGTTGATCCTCAAACAATTAATGCAACAGTAAATGATTATATTAACAGTATTATAAAACAATTGGAAAAAGAAAAGTTGATTAAGGCACTATAAATTATCAACGTTAATAATTGGCTTCATTAAAGCTTAACAATGGAATTTTTCCAAAGGATTCCATTTCTTTAACCATATCACGTTGAAACAGTTTTTTAAGGAAACCGCTTTTTTCACGCTCCAACATCGCAACCAAATCTGCATTATTGCTGTCTAAATAGATTTTGAGCGTGCCAAATATTTCTTCGGAATGCAATACTTTATATTTCATTTTTTTATAAGTTACTTTTTGTTCCACCATTTCTTTAAACCATTCCATTTTTATGCTTCCGTCACCATTTATGTTTGTGTCAATGTGCACAACCGTAATTTTGGCGTCAAATTTTTTAGCAATTTGTGATAATTTATTAATGGCACCAATATCTTCCTGTTCAAAATCGGTTGCGTAAACAAATGATTTAAGATTTTTATCGCTCGCACTTTGTGGAACTAGCAATACTGGGCAAGGTGCTTTTTCAATAAGCGTCATAGAAGTGTCGCCCATAAAAAGCTCTTTAATTGCACTTTCTTTTTTCATTCCAATAACAATCATTAAGGCTTTATGTTCATTAGCCTTTGCAAGTATACCTTGTGAAATTGACAAATTTTCAAACGCCTCGGTTTTTACATTCATCCCAGTCAAATCTTTTCCCAAGTGTCTTTTACAGAATCTTTTGAGTTTTGCGTTGTTTTCTTTTAACGTTGTTTTTTCGAGCGCATCATAAAAAATGTCAAATTCCAATCCCAACATCAACGGAAGGTTGTAAACGTGAATTACCAATAAATTTGCGCCCAATTTTGAACTTAGCTCATACGCATATTTTATGGCGGTTATCGCATTCTTCGAATAATCTGTGGCAAATAGTATTGTTTTCATTTTGAAGACCGTTTAGCTGATTATAAATTAAAGGTATTAATCCATTTGCTATTATAGAATGATATAACTCATTTAACTACCTGTAATAATTGATATTGCTCATTTTTTAGGGAGAAACGCTTTACTAAATTTAAGGTGTAAATTTTGGTGTTTTGCTTGTTGTTTGCAATAGTCAAAATTTATAAAATATGTTATTTTTTTAACTAAAACTAAACCGTCATGAGTGATTTTAGAAACAGGCCAAATGGAACCTATATTTTGGATGCCAATTGGGAAGAGTTATATATCCTTACAAAACACTGGAAATCGGATTTGTTATTTTACAGAGATGATTTGAGTTTTTTGGACAATTTGATCGATAAATATTTAATATGGATTTCGAATAAAAAGGACAGTGAAGCAGTGCGCAAAATTGACAACAGCATCTTAAAAACCGCTAAAAAATGTACCAATTTATTGCAAAGGGTTGATAAGCACTTATCGCATTTGGCAAATTTAATGGAAGATCCTTTTAAATATGATTCCCATCAGTTTAGGGCCGAACATCAACAATTAGAAGATGACATCACAAGTTTTGTAAAAGCTTTTAGAATTAATAGAAAGGAAGTTTTTGAAGTAACAAAAATGGTGATTGACAGTGATGAATTTGTGCGTCAGTTTGTGGTGGAGTAAAGTTATTTTTTAAACTTTTTAAATTGCAAATAGTTCATTTTGGATGCTGATTTTGAAGTGATTCATTAAAGAATTCTTTCTGTTTATTGATAGTCATTCATGATCATTTAAATTATAGTGATATGAAGTTGTTGAGCGTTAAACAATTACTTTTTTTCTTGTTGACTTTAAGCTGGCAATCGGTGCTGTCTCAAGATAGTGTTTTTGTTAGCTTAGATGCTGCAATTGACTTGGCATTAAAAAAAAATACAACTATCATTATTTCAAACGATGAGGTAAGCGCTTCAAAATTTTCATTAAAAGAGGCCAATGCGAATTTTTTGCCAAAATTATATTTAAGTTCAGGTTACAACAGAAATATAGACAGGCAGGTCATCTTTTTATCGGAAGGTTTTGGAACGGCCAATAGCACCACAAAATTGGGTTCGGACAATGAATTTAGAAGTTCATTAAACCTTTCGCTGCCAATTTATTCTAATTATAATTTTGCCAATAAAAAATTAGCGGAAACGCAATATGATTTTCAAAATGAAGCTGCCAGAGGCGTTCGGCATTCCATAATAAATGCAACAAAAAAAGCCTATTTTAATTATTTAATCGTTCAGGAAATTGTAAAGGTTCAGGAAAGTCGATTAAAAAACGCTGACCAATTTTTAGAAGATATCCAAAAAAGGCTGCGAATGGGAACATTAACCGAATTTGATGTTTCTTCGGCAAAAGTACAGGTGGCTTTTGCCAAAAGTAATTTGTTGGAAGCGCAAAGCAATAGGCTGCCTGCTGCCAATGCGTTAAAATTGTTGCTGGGACTTGATTTCAGTGCGGTCATTAAACTTACTGAACCAATAACTTTAAGGGAAGATGAAATTATTGTGGAAGATGTAACTGCACAACTGATCCAAAAAAATAGTCAATTAAAACAATTGGAATTGACTGTAGATTTGAATGAAAACCGACTTCAATTGGCAAAATCGGCCTATTACCCAACAATAGAGGCTGTTGGAAATTACAATTATCAAGCCCAAGCAAATAATTTTAAGTTTTCTGAATATGATTGGGTACAAACTAGTTTGGTTGGCTTACAATTACAAATCCCTATTTTTAATGGAACTGTCACAAAAAACAAGGTTCAACAATTGAAATTTGGTAAAAAAATTGCCGAAGAAGAAAAGGAATATGTTACCAAACAAACTACAATGCGATTAATTGAACTTGTTGCTCAATTAGAATTCGCAAGACAAAAAGTTGAAGTGCAACAAGAGAATATGACCTTAACTGCGGAAGCTTTAAAATTGGCAAAAAAAAGATATGAATTAGGTGTAGGTACAATTTTGGAGGTAAACGATTCAGAATTGGCCTACACGCAATCTCGTTTAAATTGGCTACAGTCCGTATTAAGTTACATATCAACAAATTATGATTACCAACTATTAATAGGAAAAGATTAAAGTGATGAAAAAGTTAACCTGGATAATTCTGGTGGTTTTAGCCATAGCCACAATTGTTTATTTTTTGATGAAACCAAAAATGGACGCCAAAAATTTGGATTATAATTATGTATCACTTGAAAAAGGAGACATTGAAGCGATTGTTTCAAGCACGGGAACGCTCGAAGCCATCAACACGGTTGAGGTTGGAACGCAAATTTCCGGGACCATCAAAAAAATTTATGTTGATTATAATGATAAAGTGAAAGCCGGACAATTGTTGGCAGAAATGGATTTGAAATTATTATTTACAAATTTAATCAATGCCGAAGCCAATTTATCAGTTGCACAAGCAAAATTGAACCAGACAAAAGATGAATTTGAGAGAGACAAATCCTTATACGGAGAAAAAGTGATTTCGGAACAAGAATATTCCAACTCAAAATATATTTATGCTCAAGCTTTAAGCGCTAAAGAAGCGGCGATGGCATCAGTGAAAAGCATAAAAGTCACTATGAGTTACGCCCAAATTACTTCCCCAATTAGCGGAACTGTGATCGATAAAAGCGTGGAAGAAGGACAAACCGTTGCGGCATCATTTGCTACGCCAAAAATGTTTGTGATTGCTGAAGATCTCTCAAAAATGCAACTATTGGCCGATGTTGATGAAAGTGATATTGGTTTTATTGAAAATGGAATGAAAGTGCGCTTTACGGTACAAACATTTCAGGATAAGAAATTTTACGGACAAGTAAGCCAAATTAGGCTGCAACCCATTAATATAAACAATGTGGTTAATTATCAAGTGGTGATTGATGTTGATAATAAAAATGGCGAATTACTTCCGGGAATGACTGCAAATATTGAGTTTATAACAAATGTGTCAAAAAATGTTTTGATAATCAACAATTCGGCATTTCGTTTCCGGCCTAATGAGTTGATGTTGAAAGAAATTAAACCCGTTCTTCTAAAAAAAGCCAAAGGATTTTTGCCAGATTCCATTCAACAGAATTTCATCAATTCAATTAACAATGCAGAACTATACACTCCGATAAATTTTAAAAAGAAATTGCCGCCAAAAATTGATGGTTTTTTCTATAAGGATGAAAATGGTGTATTGGATTTTAAATTTATGCAACTCGGAATCAAAACAGGTTTAAAATCGGAAATAGTAAAATTTTTAGATGACAATCCTTTGAAAGAAGGTCAAAAGGCAATCAATGCCATAAAAGAAAAAAAATAAGAAATGGCTGCTAAAAAAGTCATAGAAACCAAAAAATTAAGCAAGGTGTTTAAAAATGGTGAAATAGAGGTTCACGCGCTTACTGATATCAATATTTTAATTGAAGATGGCGAATTTGTTGCAATTATGGGTGCTTCTGGATCGGGAAAATCTACCCTGTTAAATATTTTGGGCTGTCTTGATAAGCCTTCAGATGGAGAATATTTTTTGGATGGTGTTTTTGTAAATAATTTAAATAAAAATCAGCTGGCAGCAATCAGAAACCAAAAAATCGGATTTATTTTTCAGAGTTATAATTTACTTCCCCGAACCACTGCATTGGAAAATGTGGAATTACCACTTGTTTACAATAGAACCGGTGAATTTTTGAATCCATCAGAACACGCAAAAAAAGCCTTGGAAAAAGTTGGTTTGGGAAACAGAATATACCATAAAACAAACCAGCTTTCTGGCGGTGAACAGCAACGCGTTGCCATTGCCAGGGCCTTAGTTAACAATCCGGCACTTATCCTTTCTGACGAGGCTACGGGGAATTTGGACAGCAAAGCGAGTATTGAAGTGGCTGATTTGTTTGTAAAACTTAATGACCTGGGGAAAACAATTTTAATGATTACTCACGAGTCGGATATTGCGCAATTCGCAAAACGCTTGATTTATTTAAGGGATGGGCGTGTTTTGACGGATGAACTTATAAAGAATCGCAGCACAAAGGAAAGTGCAATAAGGGAATTAGGGCTAACAGAATAATAATGAATTTAAAATGCGACAGTTGTTTAAAACATTTAAAGTGGCTTTTAAGGCGATAAATAAAAACAGGTCAAGAAGTTTACTGACTGTTTTGGGAATTATTATTGGTGTAGGCGCTGTAATTATGACAATTTCTGCAGGGGAAGGCGCCAACAAGCAAGTTCAGGATCAAATTTCCGGATTAGGAACTAATTTATTAATGATTTATACAAAAATGGAACATCGGGGCGGAACGCATGTGAGACTGGGAAGACCAATTGATAAAAAAGATTTTGATATTTTACAAAAAAATTCGGTATGGATTTCAAAATTGTCGCCTTTGGTAAATATTGGGGCTCAGGCAGTCGGTCCAAATGGCTATAAATCAACTGTTGTTTATGGTGTCAATCATGAATATTTTGATATTTTGAGCCGAGAACTTTTTTCAGGAGATTATTTTAAAGAAGAAGATGTGAAATTAGCCAATAAAGTTTGTGTTATTGGAGAAACTACCCGGGAAGAATTGTTTGTGGACCTGGATCCAATAGGAAGACAAATTAGGCTAGACAAGATTCCTTTTACAGTTGTTGGATTGTTAAAAGAAGAGGGGCAAGGTGCAATGGGACAAGATCAGGATGATATAATTTTAGCTCCTTACACCACTATACAAGATCGTTTGATTGGCCACCGAAGAGGTTATGATATGATTATGGCCAGCGCTATTAATGAGAATACCGTGTCAGATGCAAAAATTGAAGCTTCGGAATTATTGCGGGAATCACATAAAATAAGAGATTTTGAAAAAGACGATTTTGATATTACCACCCAAGTGGAACTTCAGGAAATTACTGGAAATATTACAGGCATACTCACCATACTTTTAGGCGCCATCGCCAGTATTTCGCTTATTGTTGGCGGTATTGGGATTATGAATATTATGTTGGTTTCGGTAACGGAACGAACCCGGGAAATTGGAACACGGCTGGCAATTGGCGCAAGAGAAAGTGATATTTTAACCCAATTTTTAATTGAAGCGGTGGTATTGAGTTTGGCAGGAGGCATTTTGGGAACTGTTCTTGGCATTGTTGGAAATCATATTATTTATAAGCTTACCAATTTTTATATTCCAACTGCGCCTTATTCCATTATGATTGGTTTTGGTTTTGCGGCATTGGTTGGCATTGCTTTTGGGTATTTTCCAGCACGTAAAGCGGCAAAATTAAATCCGATTGATGCTTTGCGTTACGAATAAAAATGTTGAGATAAAGTAATTAATAACTAAAAAATGCAGAAAATGGACAAGTTACAAAATACATTAACGGAGATTTCGCAACTCACAAAAACAATAGAAACCAATTATCCTGAACTCTATCAATTTCTGGATGAAAATCCCATCACCATTCCTTCAGAAAGCAATCCATCTATCAATAAAAAAATATTACAGGATTATTTGGACAGTTTAAAGCAATTACTAAAAAATCATTTGGAAACACGAAAAAAAATATAAAAATATCAATAATTTAAAACAATTATCATGGGAGAAATCGCCACATCAGACAGACAAATTACGATTTATTACTGTACCAATTCAGTTAGGGCAAAACAAGCTTTGGCTTATGCAAAATCGGAAGGATTGGCCATTCAGCCAATCGATATTTTAAAAACACCGCTCACAGGAACCCAAATTGCCGAGTTGGCAAATCGCCTGGGAATTGAAGTTAAAGACCTCGTAAATCAGGAACATCCTGCCTATGTGAAAAAATTTGAAAAGGTTGAATTGTCTTCAGAAGATTGGATTAAAATGATACGGCACAATCCGGAAATTATGAAGCAACCTATTGCTTTAAGAGGCAATCATACAATTTTGGTGGAAACCCCGTCAGATATGATAAAAATTTAGTTGAGATATATCATTTTATGAGTTATTAATATTCAATAACTTTAAAATATAATGGAATTTTTGACAAATTAATTTAACTGTTAAATGATTTAGCCATGATAAAAGACCACGGAAAAAATTACAGCGATTTAGAAAAATTAATGTCGCAAATTAATGAAGCAATCCCAGCAATAATGACCGGTTTTAACAACTTGCAAAAGGCTGTTATTTCTGATGGCGTGCTTACAAATAAAACCAAAGAATTGATTGCCTTGGGCATTGCCATTGCAAATAGATGTGATGGTGGCATTCCCTATCATATAAAAAATTGCCTTGATGCAGGCGCCAGTTTTCCTGAAATTATGGAAACCATTGGCGTGGCAATTTGGATGGGCGGAAATATATCTTTGGTAAACGGATGTGAAGCGCTTGAAGCGTTGGATCAATTTATAGTGTTGGAAAAAAATGGATAACAAACGTCAGGGAAATAAGAAAACTGATTTTTCGAAAGGAAAAAAACCAATGACTTTGCCGGATGGTTACAAGCCCAATTGGTTTTATGTATTATTTATTTTTTTGATACTTTTCTCTATA
>CAMDPE010000137.1 GCA_945903795.1 Lutibacter flavus
AATTTGAAGATTTCCGATTTATTTTTTGAGGAAGATTTTATCCGGGTTATTGGTAAAGGTAATAAACAGCGCTTTGTGCCCATTAATCCACAAACTGAAAAGTATATTTCGTTTTACCTGAATTCAATAAGAACCCATATCGACGTTCAAAAGGGATTTGAAGACACGGTGTTTTTAAACAGAAGAGGAAAAAAATTAACCCGTGTGATGATTTTTACGATTATCAAAAATCTGGCAATTAAAGTTGGCATTAAAAAGAAAATAAGTCCGCACACTTTTCGGCATTCTTTTGCCACACATTTGCTGGAACGCGGTGCCGATTTAAGGGCAATTCAGCAAATGCTGGGCCACGAAAGCATTACCACTACTGAGATTTATATGCATTTGGACAAAAGTTTTTTAAAGCAGGTAATCAATACTTTTCATCCAAGGAAATAAATAGTTAAGCTATTTATTCCGCACATAAATCAATTTAAACCTAACGCCGCTTTGCACGCGTTGGTCAATTTCAAACTGATTAAGAGATTTGAACAAAGGCGTTAGTTTTTCAAATCCGAAATTCCTTGAATCGAAATTGGGTTGTTTTTTCAGAATCAAAGAGCCAACATCGCCTAAAAATGCCCAACCGTCTTCATCCGCTGCATCCGAAACAGATTGTTTCAAAAACTTTATGACTTTTGGCGTTATTTTCTCCAAATTTTGTTTCTTTGAGGCCACTCCTTTTTCATCATTTATTTCACTATAAGGCTCTAAAATTTCCAGATAGATGAACTTATCACAAGCCACAATAAAAGGATCGGGTGTTTTCTTTTCGCCAATTCCGAAAACCTGCATTCCCGATTCTCGCAGTCTGGTTGCCAATCGCGTAAAATCGCTGTCAGATGAAACCAAGCAGAAACCATCAACATTATTTGAATATAAAATATCCATCGCATCAATAATCATCGCCGAATCTGTGGCGTTTTTCCCGGTGGTGTATCCATATTGTTGTATGGGCGTTATCGCATTTTCAAGTAAAATAGTTTTCCATTTGCCCAATTGCGGCTTTGTCCAGTCGCCATAAATTCTTTTAATGGTTGGCGTGCCATATTTGGCAATTTCCTCCATCATTTCCTTAATATATTTGGAAGGAATGTTATCTCCATCAATTAAAACGGCCAGTTTTATGTCTTTGATCATATTGTTGAAATTATGATTGATTTTTACTTATACTTTTTTAGCGACTTAAAATTAACTATTAATTCTAACAAATTCGTTAAAGTATTCTCCAAAATATGTCTAAAAATAAGGGTTTTTAAAATAAAATAAATTAATATCTCGCTAAATTAGTTAAACCCAATTTTAAAACAGTACATTTGCGGCTAATATTATATTTAAAATTTTTAACAATGAGTAAAGGAACAGTAAAATTCTTCAATGAAGCTAAAGGATTTGGTTTTATTAGTGAGGAAGGTTCAAACAAAGAACATTTTGTACACATTTCTGGATTAATCGACGAAGTACGCGAAGGTGACGAAGTTGAATTCGATTTACAGGAAGGTAAAAAAGGATTAAACGCAGTAAATGTAAAAGTTATTTAATATATACTTACCTTTTTACAATCTAAAGCCTGTCATTATTGACAGGCTTTTTTTTAAACTAAAATAGTTGATAATCATTAAACTATTTCTACTCATTTTCAATGCTTTAGCTATAATATAAAAGATATCCAAACAATTCGCTTATCTTTGCACCCATTAAATAAAATACATGACATTTAAAGATCTAGAAATTATTGAACCTATCCTTAAAGCGCTAAGTGCTGAAGGCTATACCCACCCAACTCCAATTCAAGAACAATCAATTCCAATTCTGCTAAACCGAAACGACCTTTTGGGTTGTGCGCAAACCGGAACAGGAAAAACGGCCGCATTTGCTGTACCTATATTACAACACTTATTCCTCGACCATAAAAGTACCAGTAACAATCAGCGCAAAATTAGAGCGCTCATTATTACGCCTACACGAGAATTGGCCATCCAAATCTCTGACAGTTTTACGGCTTACGGAAAGTTTACCGGAATTAAAAATACCGTTATTTTTGGCGGCGTAAAACAAGGCCAACAAACAGATGCGCTTCGCAGAGGCGTTGATGTGCTTGTTGCAACACCGGGAAGATTACTCGACTTGATGAATCAAGGTTATATTTCATTAAAAGATGTTGAATATTTTGTACTGGATGAGGCAGATCATATGTTAGATATGGGTTTCATTCACGACATTAAAAAGATTATCGCCAAATTGCCGGCAAAACGACAATCGTTGTTCTTTTCTGCAACCATGCCAGCAGACATTGTGGATTTATCCCGAAAAATATTGGGCAATCCACAAAGAGTAACTGTAAAACCTGAGCAGGCAACTGCCGAAAAAGTAGAACAAGCCGTTTATTTTGTCAGCAAAAAAAGCAAACCTAAATTATTGGTTCATTTGCTGGAAACGGAAGCTGTGGAATCTACCCTTATCTTTTCGAGGACAAAACACGGCGCTGATAAAATTGTGCGATTTTTAGAAAAAGCTGATATTAGTGCTGCTGCCATACACGGCAATAAATCACAAGGAGCACGACAACGTGCGCTTGGCGATTTTAAAAGTGGTGAAACAAGCGTTTTGGTGGCAACAGACATTGCCGCCCGCGGTATAGATATTGATGAATTGTCGCTGGTAATCAACTACGATTTGCCTAATATTCCTGAAACTTATGTTCACCGAATTGGAAGAACCGGACGTGCAAGCGCCAGCGGAATTGCAATTTCATTTTGCGATGCAGAGGAAAGAGCATTTTTACGTGATATTCAAAAATTAATCGACCAAAAAATTCCTGTGGTAACAGAACACCCATTTTTGGTTGACGGTATTGATGATACGCCCTTAGATGAGGAAAAACCAAAAAATTCACGTTCCCAAAAAGCAGGCAACGGCGGCGGAAGAAATAATGGCTGGAAAAACCGAAAACCGGCAGCAAACAAACAACGCTAATAAAGGGAACTAGTTCCTAAAATATAAAAACAAAAAAGGCTATCAGAAATGATAGCCTTTTTCGTTTTTTGGATTGTATGAAGATTAAAATCTTTTTTTTCCGCCAAATTTGTTGTCACGCTTTGGTGCATCAGTTTTTGGCTTTGCTTTACTCACAACAATAGTGCTGTTGTCGTATTGGCACTCATCAAGCTCTTCAATTGCTTTTAACGCTTCCTCTGCGTTCTTCATTTCAACAAAGCCAAATCTTTTAGATTCGCCTGTTTCTTTGTCAGTAATAACTTTTGCAGAAACTACTTCACCATACTCTTCAAATAATCCTTGTAAGTCCTCACTCGTGGTAGAAGAACTTAATTTTGCTACGAAAATGTTCATGTTTTAAATAAAATGTTTTATAATTTAAGTTTAAAAAAATTGAAGCAAGCAAAATCGACATAATAACTGCAATACTAGAATTTTTATTGAATCCGCAAATGTAAAAAAATAAATCCAATCTTTTTTATAAATGCCTAACTATCTTACGCTCTGCGAAAACAATAAGTGCGTTGGCATTTTGGGCGTTCCCTTTCAGGTCGCGCTTTCCATTATATCTTTTTTTACGTTTCACTTCAAAAAAGTATGTCACTTCAATCCCTAACGCAAATCGAATTACGATATACGATTTTTTTATTTTTCAATGAAATAAACGATTAAACAGTTAAACAATTAAAATATTATCCAATTGTAACTGCCCGCACAACCGCCTTATCGCCATAACGTTCACGCATTTTATCCATGGCTTTGTATAAATTCACAATTTTGGCATTGTCTTCAAACAAATTAATTTGCTGTCCGCCACTTACCAAATCACTAAACTTCACGCCTACCAGCCTAACCAGCAACCGTCTTTGGTACAAACTGTTGTAAAGTTCCATCACAACCGGTAAAATACTGTGGTCGGCCGAGCTGTACGCTATTTTCTTTTGTTTTGTATACGTCTGAAAATCGGAATAGCGAATTTTAAAAGTAATGCACGCAGTTAATTTGTTGCTTTTCCGCAATTGAAAAATCAAACTTTCTGTCATGGCTACAATATTGCTTTTCAGTTTTTCAAGATCTGTGGTGTCTTTTTCAAAAGTGTTTTCTGTTGAAATGGATTTTCGTTCGTGGTATTTTATCACCGGCGAATTGTCTATGCCGTTCGCTTTTTTCCAAATGCCGCTGCCTTGTTTTCCAAAAACTTTGGTCATCATGCCAATCGGCATTTCCTGGACGGTTTGTATGCGTTTAATGCCCAAATCACACAATATATTATAGGTTTTTTCTCCCACCATCGGAATTTTACGGATAGAAAGCGGCGCGAGAAAAAACTTTTCGGTGCCGCTGTTTATTTTCATTTCGTTGTTGGGTTTCGCTTCTCCAGTAGCGATTTTTGAGACGGTTTTGTTAACTGACAAGCCAAAAGAAATGGGTAATCCGGTTTCTTTAATTATTTTTTTACGCAATTCCGAAGCCAATTGGTGACAGCCAAAAAACTTGTCTGTTCCCGTTAAATCGATATAAAATTCATCGATGGAAGCCTTTTCATATAAAGGAACCGATTCATTGATCACTTCCGTCACCAACTTTGAAAAATTGGTGTAAATTCCCGAATTTCCCCGCAATACAATGGCTTCCGGACATAGTTGTTTTGCCATGCGCATAGGCATTGCCGAATGAACACCATATTTCCGGGCTTCATAACTGCACGAAGCCACCACGCCTCTATCGGAAATTCCGCCGATTAAAATAGGTTTTCCTTCCAGTTTGCTGTCAATTTGTCGTTCGCAGGATACAAAAAAAGTATCCAAATCCATATGTACAATAGAACGTTCCAAAGTGCTCATATCATTATTTTTTTAGGAATGTCGGCATATCTCGGATCCTGGATAATCGCCAGCTTTTCCATATTTTCTATTTCAACAGTGATACAGTCAAATTCTTCCGTCACTTTTCCCGTTAATTCATAAACGCCTCTTCCTTTAAATGGATATTTTTTGGCGGCTGGCGGAAAATGTACGGTATCTAAATGATCTCCTTTTACATCCAAAAAATTTCCAAAATACATAAGTTCCCCTTTGGAAGTGTTGACTCTTTTTGCCGTTATATAATATCCGTAAACGATTACCGTTTCCCCAATATAATGTACCAATTCACTCGCAACTAATTGTTGGTGGATGGGTTGTGTCAATAAATCAAACGGACTGCACAACGGAAAACCGAGGTATTGGATTTCATCAAACGCATCTTCAAAATTACTGCAACTGAGTTTTGGCGTGTTATAAACAATTTTTTCCGATTTAAAAAGGGTGGAAACGTGTTCTTCCAAACACACTTTATTCACTTTCATATACGCTTCCCATAACAATTCACGTTTATTTCTCCCTGTAAACTCAAAAGCATTTATTTTAATTAAAATTACAAGTTGTTCCAACGAAATGGCAACGCGTTCTATAAAATCATCCAAATCCAAAAACAAGCCATTTTTTGTTCTTTCATCTACAATTTTTGTGGCATTTTTTAATTCAAAACTTTCCAGCATCATAAAACCCAAATAAATGTGATTTCCTGCTATATGATTCTGATAATAAGAGCTGTTAATTGTTGGCGGATGAATGATTGCGCCGTTCATTCGCGCTTCGTGCACATAATATTCGGGCTGGTAAAATCCGCCAAAATTATTGAGCGTCGCCACCAAATATTCCAGCGGATAATAAGCTTTTAAAAACAAACTTTGGTAACTTTCAACGGCATAAGAAGCCGAATGGCCTTTGGCAAAAGCGTAACCGGCAAAACTTTCAATTTGCCGCCAAATTTCTGAAGTCAGCTCGTCGCTGTGTCCTTGGTTTTTGCAATTTTCAAAAAACTGGTCCTTCACTTTTGAAAATTCTTCTCTCGACCTGAATTTTCCGCTCATTCCGCGCCGTAACATATCCGCTTCACCCAAACTTAATCCGCCAAAATAATGCGCCACCTTAATCACATCTTCCTGATAAACCATCACGCCGTAAGTTTCGGGCATAATTTTAAGCAACATCGGATTTGCTTCTTTCCTGCGTTCCGGATTTCTGTATCTTAAAATGTATTCCCGCATCATCCCAGATTTTGCCACGCCAGGCCTTATCACGGAACTTGCGGCCACCAATCCCAAATAATTATCGACCTGCAATTTTTTCAACAACATACGCATCGCGGGAGATTCCACATAAAAACAACCAATTGCCTTCGCATTTTTTAACAGGTATTTAATTTTTGAATCTTCCTTAAAACGCTTGATGTCGTGAATGTCAATATCGGGGTGATTTGGATGGTTGTATTTCACAATATCAACAGCTTCCCTTATTTTTCCCAGACCGCGCTGACTCAAAATATCAAATTTATACAAGCCAATATCCTCTGCCACAACCATATCAAACATCGTGGTCGAAAATCCTTTCGGAGGCAAATAAGTAGCTGTATAATAATCAATTGGCTTTTCAGAAATTAAAATTCCGCCGGGATGAATGGCCAAATAATTTGGAAATCCGGCGATGTATTTGCTGTAAATTAACACCAATTTCGACAAATCATCCAATTCATTTGGGTTGAAATTTCCGATGGAAAGTTTGTCTATTTCTTCTTTCGGAAGCCCAAAAACTTTCCCCAATTCCCGAACGGAAGCTTTGTATTTAAAAGTGTTATACACGGCAATCAGCGAGGTGTTTTTAAACCTTTTGAAAATAAAATTCATCACGTCATCGCGGTCGCGCCAGGAAAAATCCAAATCGAAATCGGGCGGATTTATTCTGTGTAAATTGATAAAACGTTCAAAATACAAATCAAGTTCTATGGGATCAACGTCGGTAATTCTCAGCAAATACGCCACAATGCTGTTGGCGCCGCTTCCCCTGCCAACATAATAATATTTTTTGCTTCGGGCATATTTTAATATTTTCCAATTGATTAAAAAGTAGGAAACGAATTGCTTTTCCTGAATCATTTTAAGTTCTTTTTCCAATCGCGCAAAAACGCGTTTTCCCAATTTTTTATACCGATAATTTAAACCGTCATAAGCCAGTTTTCGCAGCAGTTTAAAGTCAAGCTCCTCATTATTACTGTAGGTTTTCTGATTCTTGGGCGCATTTTTTGAAAAATCGAAACTGATGTGGCAATTGTCTAAAATA
Source organism: Lutibacter flavus (assembly GCA_945903795.1). GTDB lineage: Bacteria > Bacteroidota > Bacteroidia > Flavobacteriales > Flavobacteriaceae > Lutibacter > Lutibacter flavus_A. The sequence continues at coordinate 7,197 of CAMDPE010000137.1, forward strand.
CGCTGCGTATTTTCAATAATTTGCGGGTATTCCTCAAAAACAGCTTTCAACGAATTTTCAGAAATCATCACGTCTGATGCTTCTCCCTGCTCCGATTTCGGTAATTTACTGAGCAAAACATTGTTGTCGATGGCACGCAACAATCGGTGCGTGTTAAATCCCTTTTTATTCTGAAATGAAACTGTTTTGAACACCACCAATTTCTCCTGATGCAATCGCCATTCTGAAAACTTCAGCTGATTTAAATCAGAAGATTTTACGCCCATAAATTCATTTTCATGAAGTTCCATAACTGTATTTTGGTACGGATAAATCACATACGTATCCGCAATGTATTTTGCGCGTTTCGGAATCGTTATTTTATCCAAATGCAAAAATTCCGATAAGTATCGATTCATTTGCTGCAAGGCTTCATTATTTTTTGCCAGCATCACAAATTGTTGTTGCGCACCGTTTCTGAAATCGACGCCCAAAACAGGTTTTATATTGTATTTTGGAGCCAAACGCACAAAATCCAGGTTGGCCGATGTGCTGTTGATATCAGTTAAAGCCATTGCCGTAATATTATGATAAAACGCTAGCTGCAACAAGGCTTCCGGCGCTATTGTGCCATATTTTAAACTATAATATGAATGGGTGTTCAAATACATTTTTTCAGAAAAAATTAGGCGGTAAACTTTTTTTTGCTAAATTAGCTCAAAATATTAGCAATTGTTGCTCATAAATTTAGCATTATGAATTATTTGTCACAAAACATCAAACACATGAGAACTTTAAAAGGTTTGACGCAAGAACAATTTGCGGAAGATTTAAAAGTTTCCCGATCCAGAATAAGTTCTTATGAAGAAAACAGGGCCATTCCTCCCGTGGAATTTTTAATCGACTTGTCCGATTATTTTAAAATTCCCATCGATATTTTAATCAAAAATGATTTATCGGGCGCAAAAGATGTTTCGTTTATTGAAATTGGAAACAGAAGGGTTTTATTTCCAATTACGGTGGATGGCGCCAATGAAGATTTAATAGAAATTATTCCTGTGGAAGCTTCCGCAGGTTATTTAAGAGGCTACGCCGATCCTGAATATATTGAACATCTGGATAAAATAAAACTGCCGTTTTTGCCTACAGGAACGCACCGAGCATTTCCCATAAAAGGAGATTCTATG
>CAMDPE010000138.1 GCA_945903795.1 Lutibacter flavus
ATTGTTTAACTGTGTAATTGTTTAATCTTTATATTATCCAATTGACCCATTTGTTATTCTTGTTTGAATTTCAAATTTACTGTTTATGCCGTAAAAACAATGATAGGATTAATTAATTTTTTATTGTGGTTCGTAAAAACATGATTTGAACTTCATTTCATAAGATCCTCAAACAAGTTCAGGGTGACGTTTACTATATTTTGCACAAAAAAGATCATAGGACGGATTCTTCTTTGATTTTTTTTAAATGATCTATTGGAATCACTTTTTACTTTTAATAGCTAACTTCTAATATCTAGTATTTTTTCCAGTTTTACACACCCCTAACCCTCTCGTTCTAATACGAGATAGGCTTCTCAAGAGTGAAATTAATTGTTGTAATTTTTTACCTGAACTTTAAATTTCTTTTATTTTTTCAGAATGGCCTTATTAATCCGCTTAACCAAGGCCGGACCTTCATAGATAAATCCGGTATAAATTTGGATTAAATCGGCCCCTGCTTTTATTTTTTCCAGCGCATCTTCAGGGGTATGAATACCACCAACCCCTATAATCGGAAATGCCTTGTCAGATTTTTCGGCTAAATATTTAATGACTTGCGTGCTTCTGTCTTTGATGGGTTTTCCGCTCAAGCCACCGTTTCCTATGGCGGCCAGTTGCGCGTCAGAGGTTTTTAGACCTTCCCTGTGAATTGAGGTGTTTGAAGCCACCACACCTGCTATTTTTGTTTCTGCCACCAATTCAATCACCTCATCCAGTTGCATCGTATTTAAATCGGGCGCAATTTTCAGCAAAATAGGTTTTTGCATTGAAAATTCTTTGTTGATTTGCTGAAGCTCATTTAAAAGTTCCAATAAATAATCTTTATCCTGCAGTTTTGCAAAAGTACCCACATTGGGGCAGCTCACATTCACCACAAAATAATCGACATAAGGATGCAGCGCTTTGAAAACAATTTTATAATCTGTTATTACATTTTCGGGCAGTGTATCGGTGTTTTTGCCAATGTTACCGCCTATGAGCACATGGCCTTTATTTTTTTTAAGCTGCGCGATTGCCGCTTCCATCCCTAAATTGTTAAAACCCATTCGGTTGATGATGCCATTGTCTTCAATCAATCTAAACAGTCTTTTTTTTGGGTTTCCTGCCTGTGCTTTCGGGGTTACGGTTCCGATTTCTATAAATCCGAAACCAAAGTTTGCCAGTTCATTATACAGCACTGCATTTTTATCGAAACCTGCCGCCAAACCCACCGGATTTTTAAAAGTGAGTCCGAATACTTTTAGTTCCAGCCTTTTGTCGTTGATCTGATACAAGCTTCTGAAAATAGCGGGTATTCCAGGTATTTTACAGGCTATTTTAATAAGAGAAAAGGTAAAGTGGTGAATTTTTTCGGGATCGAATAGAAAAAATAGTGGCCGAAGTATACTTTTATACATGGAAGATTGTTTGTGCAAAAATAAAATAAAAATAGATGCTAAAAAATTTATTGTGGGTTTTGTTGTTAGTCGTAGGTATTTGGAATTGGAATGCGTATTGTTAGGTTCGTCATACTGAACTCGTTTACTCATTATATGATATACACACCCCCTAGCCCCTCTAAAGAGGGGAGTTAATCGTGGTGACTATCGACATCAACCTTTAAACTTCTAATATCAAACTTCTAATATTTAATATTTAATATTTAATATCTAACTTTTAATATCTAATATCTAACTTTTAATATAACTTTTAACTTTATCTAAGCGTTGCCCCTGCATTTTTCTCAAAAGTCTGTTGTAGTTTTTGCATTGTTTTGTCAATTTGCACATCAGTCAGGGTTTTTGTTTCATCCTGCAGCAAGAAACTTACCGCGTAGGATTTTTTGCCTGCTTCCAAGTTTTCACCTTCATACACATCAAACAAATCCATCTCTTTAAGCAAAGTTTTTTCTGCCTGAAAAGCGAGGTTGTACAATTCACCAAAAGTAATTTCTTTATCAAGCAATAAGGCGAAATCTCTTTTTACTGAAGGAAATTTTGGCAATTCGGATACTTTGATGGCCGATTTTCCTGCCAATTTTAATACATTTTCCCAATTGAAATCGGTAAAAAGCACTTCTTGTTTAATGCCGAATTCTTTTAAAACAGCACGCTTCACCAAGCCCAGTTCCGCCAGTTTTATTTTTCCTGAATTTAAAGAAATTCCTTCAGAAAACACATCGTTTTTCACAGGAGAAATTTTTATGTTTTGGATGCCCAAACGTTCCAATAATACTGTTGCAACTCCTTTCAGATAAAAGAAATCGGAAGGTTTTTGAGCCAGGTTCCAATGGGCAGCAGTTCGGTTTCCTGTCACAAACAAGGTCAGGTGTTTTTGTTCTTCATAACCACTTTCAAAATGGTGGTAAGATTTTCCGAATTCAAAAAATTTCAAGGCACTGTTTTTTCGGTTCAGGTTGTAGACTACAGATTCTAATCCGCTGAATAACAACGACTGGCGCATTACCCCTAAATCGTTGCTTAAAGGATTAACGATCGCCACATTGTGTTCTTCTTTTAACGTTTCCGACAGCGAAACATAATCCGTTTTGGTCAAACTATTCGCCATTGTTTCATTAAATCCCAAAGAAATTAACTGATTGGCCACCACATTTTCAATTTTAACGCCTTCAAATTCAGAAAATGAAATGGAAGTATTCAATTTGTGGGAAAACTCCACATTGTTATAGCCGTACACCCGTAATATTTCTTCAATTACATCTGCTTCCCTGGTCACATCAACCCTATAAGAAGGAATGCTCAATCCCAGGCCGGCCTCTGTTACGCTGTTGAATTTTATTTCTAATGAGGCCAATATATTTTTAACTGTTTCTCTAGGAATTTTAGCGCCTATCAACCTGTCCATTTTCTCGTAGGATAAAAAAACTTGAAAATCTTCAATTTTTACGGGATACATATCCACTATTTCAGAAGATACTTTACCTCCTGCAATTTCCACAATTAAATTGGCTGCATGTTTTAAGGCATATTTGGTGATATTTGGGTCAATTCCCCTTTCAAATCTGAAAGAAGCATCCGTATTCAATGCGTGTCTTTTTGCTGTTTTTCGAATGGCAACCGGATTAAAATAGGCACTTTCCAAGAATATGGACGTGGTGTTTTCTGAAATCCCGGAATCTATTCCGCCAAAAACGCCTGCCATACACATCGGCTCTTCATTGCCGTTGCAAATCATCAAATCTTCTTCGTGCAACTCCCGTTCCACTCCGTCAAGCGTCGTAAATTTAGTGCCGGTAGGCAGCGTTTTCACAATCACTTTATTCCCTTTCACTTTAGCCGCATCAAAAGCGTGTAAAGGCTGTCCCAGTTCGTGAAGCACATAATTGGTTACATCCACCACATTGTTGATGGGTTTTATGCCAATGGCTTTTAATCTATTTTGAATCCACGAGGGTGATTCTTTGATGGTGATCTCAGAAATGGTTACCCCAACATATCTTGGCGCTTTTTCAATATCTTCCACCGAAACGTCAATTTTTAGGGTTCTGTCATCCACTCTAAAATTACTTGAGGAAGGAGAAATCAATTCCAGGGTGATTTGACGATGCATTAAACCGGCGCGCAAATCCCTTGCCGTTCCGTAATGGCTCATCGCATCTGCCCTGTTTGGTGTCAATCCGATTTCAAAAACCTGGTCTGATTCTACCTGAAATACATTGGCTACTGAAGTTCCGGCAACAAGTATGTTATCCAAAACCATAATTCCGTCGTGGTCGGTTCCAATGCCCAATTCGTCTTCGGCACAAATCATCCCGTGGCTTTCTTCGCCTCTAATTTTCCCTTTTTTAATCACAAAGCCTTCGCCTTTATCATCATACAACATTGTTCCTATAGTTGCCACAGGCACTGTTTGCCCAACCTCCACATTGGGTGCACCGCATACAATTTGTAACGGTTCCCCAGTTCCTATATCCACTGTGGTGATTTTTAACCGGTCTGCATTTGGATGCTGAATACACGTCAATACCTTTCCAACCACCACACCTGCTAAACTTCCTTTTATGGATTCCACAGTTTCTATTCCCTCAACTTCAAGGCCTAAATCGGTTAACAATTCTCCTGTTTTTTCAGCTTCCCAGTCTACCTTCAAAAATTGTTTCAACCAATTGTATGATATTTTCATTTTAATATATTTTTTAACGAACGGCAAAGATAAAAAATACAATTCAGTTGTTTGGTTTCCTGATGGTTTTTTTGTTGAAGTTAAGATTAGGCTATTCGGATTTTGTTTTGAGCAGAATTCAAGCTGAAATTGGTTCAGACAGATGGTTCGGCAAGACGTCTTACTAAACATGATTTAACACCGCGTCATGCTGAACTCGTTTCAGCATCTGCCTATGCAGTACTTTAATCATAATTCGTTGTTCTCCTCAGCATCTTTTGAAAGGGAGTTCCAATCATCATTTGTTGTTCTATTCAACATCTGCGGCTGCGTTTATTCAAATTATAATTCGTTATTTTATTCAGCAGACCCTGAAACAAGTTCAGGGAGACGGTTCAGGGAAACGTTTCCGAATCACTTGATTCAGCATAAAATATTTCAATTTTACAATAGATTAATTTCTAAGTTTTTAGCTTTTTATTTTCGACAGTAAAAATTAATTTATAATTTCCTTAACAGTTTCTTCGTGAAGGATGTTGTTTCTTTGCTAAATAGGCAATTAGAAAAATAACCAATACTGAAAAGCAAAAAATTGGTTCCCATATAATATTGATTGATTGATTGATTTGTTTTATTGTTCTTAAAGGGTTTCCGAAAAGTTAAACTAAGAAATGAAATTGAAGCTGTAGTTGGCAAAAAAATTCATCTCAAAAAAATTAACTTCTTAGAAACCCTTCTTTGTTAACTAATATTTGCCCACAGCGTGCTGTCTTTGCTCAATTCCATATAGGCAACCCTGATAAATCTATTCTCCGGCACATTCAAATCCGGATCTTTGTCGAGCAGTTCTATCGCCATTGTTCTTGCTGTTTTCAACAGACCGGCGTCTTTCACCAAATCGGCGATTTTCAGGTTCAGGATTCCGCTTTGCTGGGTGCCCATCAAATTCCCGGGTCCCCTCAGTTTTAAATCCACTTCCGCAATTTTGAATCCGTCACTTGTTTCCACCATCGTCTTCAACCGTACTTTTGCATCGGCAGACAATTTAAAACTCGACATTAAAATACAATAGCTCTGTTCCGCCCCACGCCCAACCCTGCCGCGCAACTGGTGCAGTTGCGACAGGCCAAAACGCTCGGCACTTTCTATCACCATCACACTCGAATTGGGAATGTCCACACCCACTTCAATCACTGTGGTGGCCACCATAATTTGGGTTTCCCCCTTTTGAAAACGCTGCATTTCATAGGCTTTGTCTTCGGCTTTCATTTGTCCGTGCACAATACTGATCTGGTATTGGGGCCGGGGAAATTCCCGTACAATACTTTCATAACCATCCATTAAATCCTTATAATCCATCGCTTCCGACTCGTTAATCAGCGGATATACCACATACACCTGTCTGCCTTTGGCAATTTCTTCCTTTAAAAATTTAAATACCGACAACCGGTTGGCGTCATAACGGTGAGCGGTAACCACTTCTTTTCTGTTGGGCGGCAGTTCATCAATCACGGAAATATCCAGATCGCCATAGAGGCTCATTGCCAACGTTCGGGGAATCGGGGTTGCCGTCATCACCAGCACATGCGGTGGCAACAGGTTCTTTTTCCACAGTCTGGAGCGTTGTTCCACCCCAAAACGGTGCTGTTCATCAATAATGGCAATTCCCAGGTTTTTAAACTTCACCTTATCCTCAATCAGCGCGTGCGTACCTATTAATATATGCAGTTCTCCTGATTCCAGCTCTGCGTGCAATATTTTTCGTTCTTTGGTTTTGGTGGAGCCTGTGAGCAGTTTTACGTTCACATTCATTCCCTGCAACAAATTGGTCAGCGCATTGTAATGCTGGGTGGCCAAAATTTCTGTGGGTGCCATAAAGGCGGCCTGAAATCCGTTGTCCAGCGCAATCAAAATGGTCAGCAGGGCCACAATGGTCTTTCCCGAGCCCACATCCCCCTGAAGCAAACGGTTCATTTGTGCATTGGAGCCCATATCTTTCCTAATTTCCTTCAGCACGCGTTTCTGCGCATTGGTCAGTTCAAAAGGAAGGTTGTTTTTGTAAAAATGATTGAAATAATCCCCCACTTTCAAAAAAGGATAGCCTTTAAATTTTGATTTTCTGATCAATTTTTTCCGAAGCAGCTGCAACTGGATAAAAAAGAATTCCTCAAACTTAAGTCGGTGCTGTGCCTTGGTCAGCAATTCCTGATTTCCCGGAAAATGGATGTTCAGCAAGGCTTCATTTTTTGAAATCAGTTTTAACCGATCAATAACTTCTGCAGAAAGCGTTTCCTTAAAATTCCCGTTAAGTTCCTCAAACAAACTCTGGATCATTTTGGAAATCACCCTGTTGGTAACGCCTTTGTTCACCAGTTTTTCTGTGGAAGGATACACGGGCTGCATGGCAGTACGCAGGCTTTTATTATAATCGGCCAGCAATTCCATTTCGGGATGCGGCATAGAAAACAGGCCCTTAAAATAATTGGTTTTTCCGAAAATCACATAAGGCGTGTTTATTTTTATGGCCTCTTTGATCCATTTTACACCCCTGAACCACACCAATTCCATCGTGCCGGTTTCATCAGCAAAAGTGGCCACCAGCCTGCTTCCCTTTGCCTGTTGCACGGTTCTTAACTCAATTATTTTTCCCAAAATCTGTATTTCAGAGCTATTTTGCTGCAATTGATTGATCTTCATAAACTGTGATCGATCGATGTACCTGTTCGGAAAAAAGTTTACCAAATCACCAAATGTGCGGATGCCCAGTTCCGATTTCAGCAAATCGGCCCTTGAAGGTCCCACGCCTTTTAAATAGGATATTGATGTGTTTAAATGATTGTTTGGCATTTGGATTTTTAAAAATACGAAGGTAAGGATTTTGGTTTAGAATGGCGTCATGCTGAACTCGTTTCAGCATCTGTATGTGCAGTGCTTTAATTATGATTCGTTGTTCTCATCAGCATCTATGGTTACGTTTGTTTAAATTATAATTCGTTGTTCTCTTCAAAAGTTCCCGAAATCGAAGATTCACGAACTCCAAAAAAAACAATAAAAATGGTGAGTAAACAAGTTCGGGATGACGTATTTAAGAATGAACCCTATAACAACTCCCCTCTAGAGAGGGGCTAGGGGTGTGTAAAGCTGGAGTGTATTTGTATTTTCTTATTTAGGATTTATAATAAATTCTCCCAACTATTTCCGCGCAATCTGGCTCCATCACTAAAAACAGCTACCAGCTGTTTTTTTTACGCTCGGCCCTCCTCTAGAGAGGTAAATTTAATTTGTTTAAATTTCCGTATCTTTGCGGCCATAATTTTTTATAATGAGATTACATCGAAATTTAGTGTTTACGGTTATTGACTCTGTGAAGTCGATATTTAATGAAGGAGAATATGCCGACAAGGCTGTTGAAAAAGCGTTAAAACGCGATGCCCGCTGGGGTGCAAGAGACCGCAAGTTTGTTGCGGAAACCATTTATGAAATGGTGCGATGGAAACGTTTGTACAACGAGATTGCAGGCACCAAAGAACATTATACCACAGAAAATGTATGGAAAAACTTTTCGGTTTGGGCCATCCTGAAAGGGGTTAAATTGCCTGAGTGGAATCAGCTACAGGGTGTTCCGGAAAGGCGCATCAAAGGAAAATTCGACGAACTTCAAAAAGTACGCGTTTTTAAAGAATCTATCCCCGACTGGATGGATGAAATGGGCGTGAAAGAATTGGGCGAAGCGCAGTGGACAAAAGAAATCCATGTATTGAATGAGCAGGCAGATGTTATTCTGCGTGCGAATACCCTAAAAACCACCAAAGCCAACCTTCAAAAAAAATTGATGGATGAAGGCATTGAAACGGAATTTATCCAAGGCTATACCAATGCCTTAAAATTGACGGAACGCGCCAATGTTTTTAAAACAGAGGTATTTAAATTGGGCTTTTTTGAAGTGCAGGACGCCTCTTCTCAACTGGTTGCGGAATATCTGGATGTAAAACCTGGAATGCGGGTGATCGACACCTGCGCCGGTGCCGGCGGAAAATCGTTGCACCTGGCTGCGATTATGGAAAATAAAGGTCAGATCATTGCCACCGATATTTATGAAAGCAAACTGCGCAAACTGAAAATTAGAACCCGCAGGGCCGGTGTGTTTAACATCACCACCAAAGAAATCGATTCGCC
>CAMDPE010000139.1 GCA_945903795.1 Lutibacter flavus
GCATTTCATGCATTTTATTTATGGTTTCCTTTGAACATATTGCCGGATCAATAACTTCTTTATCAAAAGATTCTAAATGTTGTTTGTCCCAAGAACGAATTTCTTTTATAAACCTTGGTTTCACCATTTCGCCATTGTTTGCTATGGCATTGTAAAACGTTAATATTTGTAATGGGGTAAGGCTAATATTATAACCGTAAGCTATAGATGGCAATGCATTCTTACTCCATTTTTTATCGCCTGGCCCCGGAATTTCAGGAGTGCCTTCACCTTTTATAGGCAATCCTAATTTTTTATTTAAATGCATTTCCCTTAAAGAATTGATAAATTTATCTGGTGTTTTACCAAAATTTTCTTCAATCAACCTTGCAAACCCAATATTTGATGAAACTTCAAGAGCGCGAGCTGCTGATATTTTTCCAAAACCTCCTCTATGTGAGTCGCTTATGGATCTTCCGTGCATTATATACTTTCCTCCGCCTGTATCAACCATCGTGCTTGTGTCTATCACTTTTGCTTCCAATGCCACAACCATCGACATCACTTTAAAAGCTGATCCAGGTTCATTGGATTCTCCTACTGCATAATTCAACCGTTCATAATAATTACCATTTGCATTTTTCCCCAAATTGGAAATTGCTTTAATTTCACCGGTTTTGGTTTCCATAACTACCACACAACCGTGGTCGGCTTCATAAATTTCTAATTGTCTCAATAAAGAATGGTGCGCTATATCTTGTATATTAATGTCAATAGTGGTAACAATATCTTTTCCGTCAACAGGTTCTTTTTCATTGGTATCATTAATTGGTTTCCATTGGCCTTTTGCTATTTTCTGCTTCAAACGCCATCCAAATTTTCCATTTAAATAATCCCGATAAGCACCTTCTATACCTGGCGCACCTCTGTAATCATCATAACCAATGGTTCGTTCAGCAACTTTCCCAAGCGGATGCGCTCTAACAGTTGATTGCTCTGCAATAAATCCGCCCTTGTACATTCCCAATTTAAAAATTGGAAAACTTTTGATTTTCATATAATCAGTATACCCCAGTTTTCGGGTAATAAATAGGTACCTATTTTTGTTTGTCCGTGCTTTTCTTATTTTATTTTCCCATTCTGAAGCTGGTTTCCCCAACATTTTTGAAAGTTCTACGGAAAGACTTCTGATGTTTGTTTCAAATTCCTTATCATCAACTGTATAAGCATCCATTCTAATTTCATATTGTGACATAGAAGTTGCCAGCAAACTGCCATCTGCAGAAAAAACATTACCGCGATTTGCGAAAATAGTGTCATTTTTTAAGGTAAGATGCTCCGACATATCTCTGTACTTTTCACCATCGGCAAATTGTATGTCGGTTAGTCTCAAAATAATAGCCGCCAAAAAAAGTGTGATAAACACAAACACAACATAGAGTTTATTTAATATACCTTTTTTTGTTGCAGCCAATTTTAATTTGCTTTTTTTGAGGTTACTTTAATTACTTGTGGTGGATTTTCACTTGGTTTTAATCCAAATGCCTCTACCTTATTTTTTATGGTTGATTCAAGCTTCATTTTCATTGAAATTGATCGTGTATCAACAAATTCCGCTCTTAATTCTTTAATTTCTTTATTAAGTTGTGCAATTTCCATTACTTTTTTGTCTGAGCTGTGTCCGCTTGCAATCATCAAAAGCACCAAGCCAACTATAAAAAAAATGAATCGCCAATTTTTAAAGGAATCTTCTTCTACTAAAAACTTCCCTTTTAATAAATCATAAACACTATTTGAAAATTTTGCCATTTATGCTAAAGTTGCGATTCTTAATTTTGCGCTTCTTGCCCTGCTGTTCTTTTTAATTTCCTGAAATGAAGGAACTTTCATTTGTCCAACTTTTTTTAAAGGAACCGTAATATTTCCAAAATAATCTTTCACAGGTTCACCTTCAAAAAGTCCGCTTCTGATAAACCTTTTTACCAATCGATCTTCTAAAGAATGATAAGACAATACGCTCAATCTTCCATTTTCATTTAACAATTCAGGCACCTGTAGCAAAAATTCTTTCAATGCTTCTATTTCCTGATTTACCTCTATTCTAATTCCCTGAAAAATTTGGGCCAATACTTTATGTTCCTGTGATTTTGGGACAAATGCAGCTAAAACCTCTTTTAGTTGAAAGCTTGTTTTAATTTTTTCTTCGGTACGTTTTTCAACAATTCTTCTGGCGATATCTTTTGCGTTGCGCAATTCGCTATAATTGAAAAGCACGTTGACCAATTTTTCCTCATCATATTTATTGATGACCTCAAAAGCCGACAAGGCACCAGATTGGTTCATTCTCATATCCAAATCAGCATCAAATCTTGTTGAAAATCCGCGACCCGCTTCATCAAATTGATGCGAAGACACACCCAAATCCGCCAAAATACCATCCACTTTTTTGATACCGTAAAAGCGCAAATACCTTTTTATAAATCTGAAATTTTGCGGTATCAACGTAAATCTCGGGTCGTCAATCGCATTGCGTTGCGCGTCTTCATCCTGATCAAATGCAAAAAGTTTTCCGTGCTCATTCAGTCTGCTCAAGATCTCTCTTGAATGGCCGCCGCCACCAAACGTAACATCAACATAAACGCCGTCTGGTTTTATATTTAAACCGTCAACACTTTCTTTTAACAACACGGGATTATGATATTCCATCTTCATTTTCATTTACGTTACCCATTACACTTTCAGCCAATTCAGCAAAATCAATCGTAGCATCATCAATCGCTTTTTCGTAGTTGTCTTTATCCCAAATTTCAATTATGCTTACGGCGGAAGAAAGCACTACGTTTTTGTCAATTCCTGCAAAAACTTGTAAATCTTTTGGAATTAATAATCTTCCTAAACTGTCTAACTCAACAATTTTTACGCCTGCAGTAAATCTTCGGATGAAATCATTGTTCTTTTTTACAAACCTGTTCAACGTATTGACTTTTGCCATCATTGCATTCCACTCAGACATCGGATATAACTCTAAACAAGGCTGAAAAACGGATCGTTTTATCACAAAACCTTCCTGCAACATCGGCATAAGCTGTTTCTTTAATGCATTGGAAAGCAGTAACCTTCCTTTCGCATCAGCCTTAGCTTCGTATGTTCCAATTAAATTTATCATTATGAATTTGAGTGTATTCAAAAATATAAATTTTTTCCCACAATTTACCACAATTATCCACTTTGTTGATAACTTTTGCCACTTTAACCAATTTACAGGTTACTTTTTTAATTCTCAGGCGCTTACTATTTTAATTGCAGGTATTGAAAAAATCCAGTATTTTGGAAAAAAAAGTTACCTTTGCAAGAAGGTATAAAAACGAATATTTAAATGAGCAGTAAACTTATCGAAGATGGCAAGTATAGCTATGTTGAAGCCGGCGAAGGACAACCATTAATTGTACTTCATGGACTTATGGGAGCGCTAAGTAATTTTGATGGTGTCTTGAATTATTTTTCAGAAAAAGGATATAAAGTTATTATACCTGAATTACCAATTTATAAGTTACCACTTTTAAAAACGAATGTTAAAAACTTATCCAAGTTTTTAAAAGATTTTATGGCTTATAAAAAAATTGACAAAGCTATATTGCTTGGAAACTCTTTGGGTGGACATATTGGATTGTATTTCACAAAGTTAAACCCAAATAACGTTACCGCACTTGTTTTGGCAGGAAGTTCTGGTTTGTACGAAAAATCTATGGGTGATACGTTTCCAAAAAGAGGTAATTATGAGTATATAAAAGCCAAAACGGAAGAGGTTTTTTACGACCCTGCAATTGCAACAAAAGAGGTTGTTGATGAAATTTTTGCTTCAGTAAATGATCGCGTCAGGGTGATAAAAACTTTAGCCATTGCCAAAAGTGCTATTCGTCATAATATGGCAAAAGACTTGCCGAAAATGAATATTCCCGCCTGCATTATCTGGGGCAAAAACGATTTGGTGACTCCGCCGGAAGTTGCCATAGATTTTCAAAAATTGTTGCCTGATGCCAGCTTATTTTGGATTGATAAATGTGGCCACGCGCCTATGATGGAACACCCAGACGAGTTTAATAAAATTCTTGAAAGCTGGCTAAAAGAAAGGAACCTATAACCCATGAAAATTAAATCTGCTGATTTTGTAACCAGCAATACCGACGTATCAAAATGCCCAAAAGAGCAAATCCCGGAGTATGCTTTTATAGGACGTTCTAACGTGGGGAAATCCTCGTTAATCAATATGATTACGGGCCGAACCAAATTGGCAAAAACTTCTGGAAAACCAGGTAAAACACAGCTAATCAACCACTTTAAAATTAATGAGGACTGGTTTTTGGTTGATTTACCGGGCTATGGTTACGCACAGGTTTCAAAGTCTAAACGACAAACATTTCAGGAGTTTATAAAAGATTATTTATTGCTTCGCCAACAATTGATTTGCACTTTTGTGTTGATTGACTCGAGACTAGAACCCCAAAAAATTGATCTGGAATTTATGGAGTTCTTAGGCGAAAACAGCATTCCTTTTTATATTGTTTTCACCAAAGCTGACAAATTAAAACTTTCTGAATTGAATAGAAATATAAAGGTTTACAGTAAAACAATGACCAAATCCAATTGGGAAAGCATGCCGCCACATTTTGTGACATCTGCAGTTGACACCACCGGAAAAGATGAATTGCTTAATTTTATCGATGAACTAAATAAGCAAGTTGCCACACAATCCTAAAAATGGCTTCAACCAAAAATACGCTGCAAATTCTTTTTGAAGACAACCACTTTATCATTGTCAACAAACGATCGGGCGATATTGTTCAGGGTGATAAAACCGGAGATGAGCCTTTAAGCGACGTTGTTAAATCATTTATCAAGGAAAAATACGACAAACCGGGCGCTGTTTTTTTAGGCACCGTTCATCGCCTCGACAGGCCAACCACAGGCATCGTTGTTTTTGCCAAAACTTCAAAAGCGCTGGAACGTTTCAATAAAATGCTGCGCGATAAAAAAGTGAACAAAACCTATTGGGCGGTGGTTAAAAATAAACCCGCAAAAGATGCCGATACCATTACAAGTTACTTAATCAAGAATCCGAAAAACAACAAATCCACTTCTTACAATACCGAAATTGAAGGCAGCAAAAAAGCCATTCTTCATTATAAAATATTGAAATCGCTAGACAATTACCACTTGTTGGAAGTCGATTTGGAAACAGGTCGCCACCACCAAATCAGGTGCCAGCTTTCCGCCATTGGTTCACCCATAAAAGGCGATTTAAAATATGGTTTTGACCGGAGTAATAAAGATGCCAGCATTCATTTGCACGCACATAAAATTGAGTTTGTCCACCCAGTTTCGAACGAAATGATTTCAATTGTTGCCCATCCTCCAAAAGATCCGATTTGGGACGCCTGTTTTTCAATTGATAATTAAAAATTGAACACAGAAATTTGGAGCAATCTTAATTATCTAATTCCATAAAAAAATTATAATAATTAATGAATCAAGTAGGGTTTTTTGTGCTTTTATTGTTCTTACTTTGATAAACAAAATAATTCAAAAAAAATGTTTAAATTAGTTTTAGCCATTCTGTTGTTTTTTTCGATACATACCATAAACGCCCAAGAATGGTTTTCGGATTTAGAAACTGCAAAAAAAGTTGCCGTTGAAAAAAACGCAAAAATAATATTGGTATTTCAGGGTTCCGATTGGTGCGCGCCCTGCATAAAATTAAATACAGAAATTTGGAGCACTCCAGAATTTGTTGCTTACGCAAAAGACCACTTTGTGATGCTTAAAGCCGATTTTCCAAGAAAAGAAAAAAACAAATTATCAGAAACCCAACAACTGGAAAACATAAAACTTATGGAAAATTACAATAAACCAGGGTTTTTTCCTTATGTTGTTATACTAGATCAACCAGGCAAAGTTTTAGGGAATACAGGTTATAAAAAAACGGACCCAAAAACATATATTAAGTTGCTTAACTCTTTTTAATAAGAAATTTTAATGCTAAAAAATTTATTTTTTATTTTGCTGCTTTTCTTCTCAACTTTTATTCATAGCCAACAAGTTCATAAGAAAATAATTAAATTAATGGGAAGTCGTTTTGATATTTCCGTTGTGGCAGAAGACAGCATTCATGCAAATACCGCCATTAAATTAGCGATTGATGAAATTTCAAGAATCGAAAAATTGATCTCTGACTGGGATTCTAATTCCCAAACTTCTGAAATAACAAGAAATGCCGGAAGTAAACCTGTTCTAGTGGACAAGGAATTGTTTGATCTCATTGAAAGATCCATCGCAATTTCGAAATTAACCGATGGCGCATTTGACATCAGTTATGCCTCCATGGACAAAATTTGGAAATTTGACGGAAGCATGAATGAAATGCCCTCGGAGGAAGTAATAAAAGCAGCCGTTTCAAAAATTGGTTATCAAAATATAATTCTCGATAAAACAAATCTGACCGTATTTTTAAAATTAAAAGGAATGAAAATTGGTTTTGGCGCCATAGGAAAAGGTTATGCCGCAGATAAAGCCAAAAGCCTTTTAATTTTAAAAGGGATTAAAGCCGGAATCATAAATGCTTCCGGTGATATGAATACTTGGGGAAAACAACCCAATGGCGAAGATTGGAAAGTTGCCATCACAAATCCACTCAACAAAAACCATGCATTCGGAATATTTCCAATCAGCGGAAGTGCGGTCGCAACCTCGGGTGATTATGAAAAATTTGTAACTTTTAACGGCAAACGTTTTTCACATATTATTGACCCAAGAACGGGCTATCCTACCAGTGAAATTATCAGTGTTTCTGTTTTTGCCCCAAAAGCGGAATTATCAGACGCCTTGGCGACTTCTGTTTTTGTGATGGGAACAGAAGCCGGATTAAATTTAATCAATCAATTAAAAGATATTGAATGCATCATCATCGATTCTGAAGGAAAAATTCACACATCCACAAATATTAACATCAATAAAATATGATAAAAAAACTCAGTTTACTTGTATTAATTAGTTCCTTAACCTCCTGTGTTGCGGTTAAAGAATATGAAAAAGTATATATTAATGATCCCGATATGATACTGGCTTCAAAAAATGCCCATAAATTTGAAACCAGTTTTCAAGTATACAGAGAAGGTTCTGCAGGAGCAAATGGCGGAAAATCGGGTGGAGGCTGCGGCTGTAATTAAAAAAATACCATGAAAAAAATAACCCTGATTGCAGTATTACTTTTCACTTCTATTGGCTATTCACAAGCAAGCCAAGACTCAACAAAAATCTATAAAAAACGTGTTTTAGAAACGGCTGAAGTTGACATCATCTCCAGCTTTTATTCACAAGATGGCGATAATGCTGCCGTAACCGGCGGAATTGGCACTGAAAAACTTATAGACTTGGCCACAAGTATCACGATTTCCATCCCGTTGAATGACGATGATGTGTTTACGCTTGACGGCACTATTTCTGCGTATTCCTCCGCATCTTCAAGCAACACAAATCCTTTTGGCGGTGATGATGACGATGATGAAGGCAATTATTCAGCAAATGCGATTAGTTTCGGAAGCCCCTGGGTTGAATCATCAGGCGCCTCTAAATCAGATGTTTGGGTTAATGGCGATATTGGGTACAGCCATTCCTCAGATGACAGAAATTCAGTTGTGGGCGCAAATATTAGTTTTGCAAAAGAATATGATTATACCTCCATTGGTTTAGGCGGAAGTTTCGCCAAACTTTTTAATGAAAAAAATACTGAAATATCTGCAAAAGCTAATGTATATATCGACAGCTGGCAACCTATTTATCCTGAAGAATTAAAAACTTACATTGAAAGAAACCAAAACCTGAATGCTGGTTTTTTTAACGGCATCAACATATACAACCAAAATGGCGTTGCAATTGACAAGAACGGGGCAACTGTATGGAGTCCTTTGAAATCGTCACTCATAGATACAAAATCCAGAAATACTTACTCAATATCATTAGGCTTTTCACAAATATTAAGCAAAAGAGCACAGTTTTCTGTCTTTTTAGATCTTGTTCAGCAAAATGGCTGGCTGGCAAACCCAATGCAACGAGTATATTTTTCTGACAGAGCCAATTACTACATTGGCAATCCCGCAAGTATTCCCAATTATACGTCAAGCACCAACAAGGATGTTTTCCAATTGGCCGATGACATTGAAAGAATGCCTCAATCCCGATTTAAAGTGCCTGTCGGATTGCGATTTAATTATTATATCAATGAATTGGTGACGGTAA
>CAMDPE010000140.1 GCA_945903795.1 Lutibacter flavus
GAAGAACTTGCCGCTGCCGAATCGGTCACAATTGAATTTGCCGAAGCCATATCCATTAACGCGCGATTTACGCGATTGTCTTTATACAATTGAAGCCAATTGCTTCCTTTTCCTGTTTTTCTGGAAAGGTAAATATCGGTCATATTTAAGGTGCCGGTACTCATTCCGTCACTTACAATCACAATAATATTTTTGGCTTTTTTATTGCTTTTTTCATCATTAAAATCTAGCGAGGATGCTGCAATATCAAAGGGGTTTAATAGGGAAGTTCCAAGCGCAAAAAGCGAACCATTTCTGAAAAATTTTCTTCTGTCCATATAGGGTTGAAATAAAATATATTTGGCAAATATAAAATATTAAATAACAAATTATGTTACGGATGTTTTAATAATTTGTTAATTACAATGGAATATTTTAACGGATTTCTATTTTATTTTCTTGATTATTTAAAAAAAAGCCTAAATTTAAATAATTGAATTTATATAATATAAAATGATCTCAAAAAAAAACCACCAAATTATTTCTTTAATCATTATAGCAATTGCTGTTTATTTTAGTTTTTATGCTTTAATGCCTTCGGCAAAAATTAAAAAAACAAGCTTTTTGACTGAATTTTCAACAAATAAAGCATTGCTGCAATTAAAGGAAATCACTAAAAAACCTCATTTTACGGGCTCATCTGAGCATAATGTTGTTGAAAATTACTTAGTTTCTGAACTTGAAAAATTAGGATTGCAGGTTGAAATACAGGAACAAATGGCCGTGAACCAAAAATGGAGAGCTGCCACAAACACCAAGAATATATTGGCCCGAATTAATGGAAGCGGCAACGGAAAAGCCTTGCTGTTGCTTTCGCATTACGATTCCAATCCGCACTCTTCTTTAGGCGCCAGTGACGCCGGTAGTGGTGTGGTGGTTATTTTGGAAGGAGTACGTGCCTATTTAGCCAAGAATGAAATTCCAAAAAACGATATCATTATTTGTATTTCCGATGCGGAAGAACTGGGCTTGTTGGGTGCTAACGCCTTTGTGAACCATCATCCTTGGGCAACGGAAGTAGGATTGGTGCTGAATTTTGAAGCACGCGGAAGTGGCGGACCAAGTTATATGTTGCTGGAAACAAATGGAGGAAACAAGAAGTTAATTGAAGCTTTTCAGGAGGCAAAAACCGATTATCCTGTTGCCAATTCATTAATGTACAGTATTTACAAAATGTTGCCTAATGATACGGATTTAACTGTTTTTAGAGAAGGAAAAAATATTGATGGCTATAATTTTGCCTTTATTGATGACCATTTCGATTATCATACTGTTCAGGATTCTTATGAGCGAATGGATTTAAATACATTTAATCACCAGTCTTCTTATTTGATGGCAACCCTCAATTATTTTGCGAATGCCGATTTGGAAAATTTAAAATCTGAGGCTGATTATGTGTACTTTAATTTTCCTTATTTCGGACTGGTTTTTTACCCGTTTTCTTGGATTATTCCTATGTTTTTTGTTTGTGCAATTTTATTTTTGGTAATGCTTTTTATGGGTATTTTAAAAAATAAATTGACAGTAAAAGGAATCACAAAAGGGTTTTATTCGTTTACGTTTTCCTTGTTAACTTCTGCAGCTGTGGCGTTTTTTGGCTGGAAATTGTTGTTGAAAATTCACCCGCAATACAGCGATATTTTACATGGGTTTACTTATAACGGCTATTATTATATTGCCGCATTTGTGGCCTTAACATTGGCAATATGTTTTTGGTTTTACAAAGATTATTTTATAAAAAGAACTAAGCAGGATTTGCTGGTAGCACCATTATTTTTCTGGTTGATGATTAACGGATTTGTAGCATTTTATTTGCCCGGCGCCGCATTTTTTATTTTACCGGTAATCATTTTATTGGGAATATTTTTTGTAGCACAATTTTCAACTTCCAAAGTAGATACGTTGTTGGTTTTTACATTGTTAAGCATTCCAGTGCTTTTAATATTTTCGCCCTTGGTAAAAATGTTGCCGGTAGGACTAGGGCTTAAAATGTTGGTGGTTTCAGCAGTGTTTACTGTTTTGTTATTCGGATTTTTGGTGCCGGTTTTTGCACAATATAAAGACCATAAAAAGTTAAGTTTGGTGTTTTTATTAATTGGATTTATGGCATTGATTTCCGCTTCCGTATTTTCATCGTATAGCATCGATCGCAAAAAACCTAATAGTGTTTTATATGTTTACGACAGCAATAAAAATGAAGCCTTTTGGGCAAGTTACAATATGGAAATAGATGATTTTACCAAACAATTTTTAGGTGAAAATCCAGAGAAAGGCAGTTATGACGGCAACATCACCACCAGCAAGTATAAAACCAGCATTCAATTTCACACGAAAACGGCTGTTATCAATATGGAAAAACCCATTATTTCAATAGTTTCAGACACCGTTATTACTGAAGGCAGAAAAGTTCATTTACGAATAGAGTCACCTCGAAACGCCAATAAAATTGAGTTGTTGACAAAAACACCCATTCATTTTAAATCGTTTATGGTAAATAATGAGTCAGTTAAAAATGAAAGAAAGGATAAGTTTGTGTTTTCTGTTGAAAATGGTACTATTATGAATTTTTACAGAACAAGCAAAGACGAAATTTTAGAAATTGAATTTATGGTCGATAAAACTCAAGTGATTGACCTAGATATTTTGGAAGCCAAATTCGATTTGTTAAGCAATCCACAATTTAAAATAACGCCAAGAACCCAAATGATGATGCCAATGCCTTTTGTGTTGAATGACGCCACCGTAATAAAAATCAACCTAAAATTTTAAGGAATGAGAAAAGTATTTATTTTATTTTTTTTGGCGATGCTGTGTTTTTCCTGTAATGAAAAGCCAAAAGAAGCGCCGATTGTTGAAGTTGATGAAACAGTTTATTTAAAGCCTGAATTAAATGATAAAAGTGCAAAATATTTGTATCATTTTGCTTTTGAATGCATAGATCAGGAATATCCAAATAATTTGGGGCAAGTTTTGGGCAATAAATCATATTTAAAAGAACCTTCTGAGTTGCATCCCACTTTTTACGGTTGTTTCGATTGGCATTCTTCGGTGCACGGACACTGGACTTTGCTCAATATTATGAAGGAATTACCCAATTTTGAGCACAATGAAGCCATTTTAAAGAAACTCAAAACAACTATTACCAAAGAAAATATTTTACAGGAAATAGACTATTTTGATGATGAGCACAATAAAAATTTTGAACGCACTTATGGTTGGGCCTGGTTGTTGAAAATTGCGGAAACCTTGCAGGATTGGGATAGTCCGGAGGCCAAATTGATGTACGCAGATTTAAAACCTTTGGTGGAGCTCATTGAAAAAAAATACATGGAATTTTTACCTAAACTAAACTACCCGATTCGGGTTGGTGAACATCCAAACACCGCTTTCGGATTGTCGTTGGCATTGGATTACGCCAAAAAATATTCTCCAGAATTGGCCTTGATGATTACTGAAAAAGCAAAAAAATATTATATGAACGACAAAGGTTGTCCGGTTACGTGGGAACCTGGCGGATTCGATTTTTTATCGCCTTGCCTGCAAGAGGCTTCATTGATGTTGAAAGTGTTGCCAAAAGAAGAGTTTATAGTTTGGTTCGACACTTTTTTACCCGACTTCAGAAATAATCCTGCCAAATATTTGGAAGTTGCAGTAGTTACAGACCGCTCAGATGGTAAACTGGCGCATTTGGACGGACTTAATTTTAGCCGCGCTTGGTGTTTATATGAAATTGGCAAGGCTTTAGATAACAATAAAATGCTCAATTTGGCAAACAAACATTTTCAGTACAGCTATGAAAAAATGGACTCTGGTGAATATGCCGGCGCCCATTGGCTGGCTTCTTTTGGCTTGTATGCGATATTAAAAAGCAATTAGTTTTTTAATATTATCCTAAAAAAAAACAGTCTAATTTTTTAAAATCAGGCTGTTTTTTTGTTAAGTTTATTTTTCAGCTTTAAGTACTTTTTATTATTTGTATTGGGTAATTCGTAACGTGTTTGCCATTCCTCTTTCTTTTACTGGCATTGAAGTAATGTTTATGGCAAAATCCCCTTCCTTTAAATAGCCTCTTTCGTGCGCCATTCTATTGATGTCCTCAATGGTTTCGTCTGTGCTCACAAAACGGTCATAAAACACGCCTTTAACACCCCATAATAAATTAAGCATAGCTAAAATTCTTCTGTTTGAAGAAAACACTAAAATATTTGATTTTGGTCTCCAAGAAGAAATATGGAAAGCGGTATAACCTGAATCTGTTAGGGTTGTAATTACTTCTGCAGAAATAGTGTCGGCAATTATAGCCGCCTGATGACAAATTACTTTTGTGATGTAACGGTCATTTACGCATTCTACAGATTGATTTGGAATGGTAATTAAAGGCGAATTTTCAACGCTTTCAATAATTCTTCGCATTTGTTTTATTACTTCCAGTGGAAATTCACCTACAGATGTTTCTCCGGATAGCATTACAGCATCGGCGCCATCCATAATGGAATTGGCGACATCATTCACTTCGGCTCTTGTTGGCACCTGATTGGTGATCATTGTCTCCATCATTTGTGTGGCAATGATTACTGGAATGTGTGCTTTTTTAGCTTTTAAAACCAATCTTTTTTGAATTAACGGAACCTCTTCCATAGGAACTTCAACGCCCAAATCGCCTCGCGCAACCATTAAACAATCGCAATAAGGTGTTAATTTATCAATGTTTGCAACTGCCTCAGGTTTTTCAATTTTTGCGATAATCGGAATTTTATGTGGAGAATTTGCAGCTATTAAATCCCTTAGCTGAATTAGATCCTCAGCTGTTCTTACAAAAGATAGGGCAATCCAGTCGGCTTCCATTTTAATGGCGAACAAGGCATCTTCAATATCTTTTTCTGTAAGTGCAGGCAAGGAAATTTTTGTGTTTGGCAAGTTTACCCCTTTTTTGGAATTTAATTTTCCGCCGCGCAATACTTTTGTGGTCACTTTTGTATCCCTGTCTGTTGCGGTAACTTCAAACAACAATTTACCGTCATCAACTAAAATATGTTCCCCAACCTGAACATCTTTAGGGAATCTTTCATAGGTCATAAAGGCCTTTTCTTGTGTTCCTTCACACTTTTCGGTGGTAAAGGTAAAAGTGTCACCAATATTTAGAAATACGCCTTCACCCATAACGCCAACGCGCAATTTTGGGCCTTGTAAATCGGCTAAAACAGCCACGTGAAAACCGCGGCGCACGTTAATTTCCCTGATTATTTTAATTTTTTCTTCAACATCAGCATAATCGGCATGTGAAAAATTAACCCGAAATACATTTACACCGGCTTCCATCATGTTTTCCATAATTTCTACGGAGTTGCAGGCTGGGCCTAATGTTGCTACAATTTTTGTTCGTTTTCTATTATTTGCCATAATTAAAATATGAGATTTTCTTTCGATTTTAAGCTTGTTGTTTCTATCGCGTATGATGTTATTATTTGGCTAATTTTATTTAAATCATTCACCAAATTTTGAATAAATTTATCATTATTGCAACCTTCAATCTTTAAAAAAAAGTCGACTTTCTTTTTTTCTGGTATTAAATAAGAAGTAGTGCTATAATTTCCGCCAAATAGACCTTCTTTGTTTTGGTTATCAACAAGTTCTATATATTTATTGTTGATTAAATAGTAATTAATAAAATTTGCTTCGTCTTTAAATTCAAACAAAGGAAATTCAGCAGTTGAATTATGAAAATCTAAATAATCCTTATATCGCGTCAGCTTAAATTTTAAATAGTTGTTTAAAAGATAAGCCAATCTGTAATCTTCTTCAGTTGAATGAATGCCAATTAATGAATAATCATCTTCTAAATCAAACGATATTAGCTGCATAAAAAGAAGGATAATTTAGTTTGGCAAAAATACCATTGTTTAATTTCAGAAACTAATAATATTACGAAATCGTATTCGTGAGTGTGGTTAACCTTATGTTATTTCGTTCTGAAAAGCATAATAGGCTCTTTTGGCCGCAACTTCTTCCGCTTTTTTCTTTGAAGTTGCCCTTCCTTTGGCAATAAGCTCGCCATTTAGGAAAAGTTTTACACTAAATTGTTTTATGACGTCATTTCCGGAATCTTCGTAAACTTCAAAAACCAATTCTTTCTTTTTCTTTTGACACCATTCTATAAATAAACTTTTGTAGCTGGTAATTTTACCTTCAAGTTTTAGAATATCAACATAAGGAGCGATGACCCTTTTAAAAATAAATTTTTCGCAGTAAGTATAACCTCTGTCTAAATAAATGGCGCCAATTAATGCTTCAAAAATATTTCCATGAACATTTTCCCCAAAGTTTGATAGTATGACGTTGCTTCTTATAAAACGCAATAAATCTAGGTCCTTTCCAAGTTCATTGAGATGCTCTCTGCTTACTATTTTTGAACGCATTTGGGTTAAATAGCCTTCATCACCCGATGGAACTACGTGAAATAAGTGTGCTGCTATAACAGCGCTTAGGATGGCATCACCTAAAAATTCCAAACGTTCATAATTTAATGGGAATCCGGTTTTTTTGTCAAATTCTTTAATAGAACGATGAACAAATGCTTTTTGGTAATGGGTTATGGTTTTAGGTTTAAAACCTAATATTTTACTTAAATCAGTATAAAAAACGTCCTCACTTTTTTTTGGACGAGAAGAAATTATTTTTCGAATGAAACCCATTCAGTATTGCTGTTAATCAAGTTTTTTAAAGAGCACACAAGCATTGTGACCGCCAAATCCAAAAGTGTTGCTCATGGCAACTTTTACATCTCGTTTTTGTGCTTTGTTGAACGTAAAGTTTAACTTACTGTCAATTTGGTCATCATCTGTAAAATGATTGATAGTAGGAGGCACAATTCCGTATTTTATGGCTAAAATTGAGGCAATTGCTTCAACAGCACCAGCTGCACCCAATAAATGGCCAGTCATTGACTTGGTTGAATTGATGTTTATGTTGTAGGCATGTTCACCAAAAACTTCTATAATTGCTTTGGTTTCTGCAATATCGCCAAGTGGCGTTGAAGTTCCGTGCATGTTAATAGCATCAACATCTTCTGGTTTTAAACCGGCATCTCTTAAGCAGTTTCTCATCACATTGATGGCACCTATTCCTTCTGGATGTGGTGCGGTTATGTGATAAGCATCGGCAGATAAGCCTCCGCCCGCAAGTTCAGCGTAAATTTTTGCGCCTCTTGCTTTTGCGTGTTCGTATTCTTCTAAAATAAGTGCGCCCGCTCCTTCTCCAGAAACAAAACCATCTCGGTCTTTGTCAAAAGGCCTTGAGGCAGTTGACGGATCGTCATTTCTTGTTGAAAGCGCTTGTAAGGCATTAAAACCTCCAATTCCTGCAATGGTAATTGTTGCTTCTGAACCGCCAGAAACCATCACGTCGGCGTGGCCTAAGCGAATGTAATTTAAGGCATCAATTATTGCGTTTGAGGACGATGCGCAGGCAGATACCGTTGCAAAGTTTGGACCTCTAAACCCATATCTGATAGAAATTTGACCGGGAGCAATGTCCGCGATCATTTTAGGAATAAAGAAAGGATTGAATCTTGGAGTGCCATCGCCTTCGGCATAACTTAAAACTTCATTTTGAAAAGTTTCCAGTCCGCCAATTCCAGCGCCCCAAATAACGCCAACGCGATCTTTATCGACTTTTTCTAAATCTAATTTTGAATCTACAATGGCTTCATCAGCAGCAACCATGGCATACTGTGTGAATCGATCCATTTTACGGGCCTCTTTTCTGTCAAAAAATTGTGTTATGTCAAAATTTTTGAGTTCGCAGGCAAAACGAGTTTTGAACTTGGTTTCATCGAAATGAGTTATTGGAGCTGCCCCGCTAACACCGTTAGTAAGTCCGTTCCAAAATTCTTCAATATTATTGCCTATTGGCGTTAATGCACCAAGTCCAGTTACAACTACTCGTTTAATCTCCATATGTTAAATTACTTTTTTGCGGCTTCTATGTAGCTAATTGCTTGACCTACAGTGCCAATGTTTTCTGCTTGATCGTCTGGAATTTGAATGTCAAATTCTTTTTCGAATTCCATGATTAACTCAACAGTATCAAGTGAGTCTGCTCCTAAGTCGTTAGTAAAGCTAGCTTCTGTTGTTACTTCATTTTCGTCAACGCCCAATTTATCTACGATAATGGCCTTTACTCTTGATGCA
>CAMDPE010000141.1 GCA_945903795.1 Lutibacter flavus
GCAGAGTCTTTTTCATAATAAATAATATCCGATCCGGCGTGCATCAAGCTTTCAACTTTTACAGTATCGTATAATTCTTTATTGAACATAATGCCTCTAATATCGTTGATGGTAAGTATTCCCAAATAATCCATTTCATCATTCACCACAGGAAAATGGTTTCTGGAAGATTTTGCAATTGCCTCATTTACGACATCTCCCAAAGTCATTTTAGGATGGAGAAGCACAAAATTCTTTTCAATAAGCTTATCCAAATCGAGCATCATTAATACGTTTTTATCTTTATCGTGCGTAACGAGCTGTCCTTTTTTCGCCAATTCGGAAGCATAAATATTATAGGGCACAAATTTTTGGGTCACCACAAAAGAAATCAGCGCCACAATCATAAGCGGCACAAAAAGTTCGTAGCCACCGGTAATTTCAGCGATGAGGAATATTGCCGTTAAAGGCGTTTGCAAAATGCCCGCCATTAAACCTGCCATACCAACCATCGCAAAATTGGTTAGGGAAAGCTGGTGGCTAAACAGATTGCTGGCATTAACCATCATGGCAAAAACGTAACCTGTTACACTGCCTGTAAATAGTGTTGGCGCGAAAATGCCACCAATGCCGCCAGCACCAAAAGTAAGGGAGGCTGCAATTATTTTAAATGCGATTAAACCCATCAAAAACAGAATAATTGTGTAGGTGTTATCTGATAAAATATGCAGTATATTATTTCTCACGATTCCGTTTACATTACCCCTAAAAATATTGTTGATGGTTTCATAACCTTCCCCAAAAAGCGTAGGAATAAAATAAACAATTACCCCTAGTGACAATCCGCCAATAACAAGTTTTATATAGGGATTTTGGAATTTTTTAAAAAAACTGCTGATGGCAAAATACGTTTTGCTGAAATAAATTGAGGCTATTGCAGAAGCGAATCCTAAGAAAACATAGAACAAAACATCGTTTAGCTGAAATTTATCCTGTATATTAAAATGAAGCAATACATCATCCCCAAAAAAGAAATAAGAGGTTAAAACCGCCGTAATTGAAGCTAGAAGCAGCGGAATCATGGAAGCTAAGGTTAGCTCCAAACTAAACATCTCCACCGCAAAAACAATGGCGGCAATAGGCGCCTGAAAAATTGAGGACATAGCTCCTGCAGCCGCGGCTCCAATAAGCAAGGTTCTTGTGGTTTGATTTAGGTGAAAAAAACGCGCAAAATTAGAGCCAATTGCTGCTCCTGTAGAAACTATTGGCCCCTCTAATCCAACAGATCCTCCAAAACCAACGGTTAAGGGAGCAGTAATCAAGGCTGTCCACATTTGATGTTTGGGTATAATCCCCTTTTGTTTTGAAATGGCATATAAGGTGGAGGGAATTCCGTGCCCAACTTTTTTTCGGATCACATATTTTATAATCAGCAATACCAGTAAAAAACCAATAATCGGGAAAATAAAATAAAATGCCTCATGGATTTGTTTAATAAAACCGCCTTCCAACAATTCTTGAATGAAATGAGTTGAGTTTTTTAAAAAGACAGCTGCCAAACCGGCCAGCAGTCCGATAATAGCACTCGCAATATTAGTGAATTGTTTGTTGGAAATATGATGGTATCTCCACTTTAAAAATTTAAGAAATATCTTTTTTGAAAATGCTGACATTTTATTTTTCTAAAATGAAGTGCAAAAGTATTAAAATATAGCTATTCAACCACTCGATTTGGACATTTTTTGCAAGTTTTGTTGCTTTTGTTTTTGAACTTTTCACAACATTTTTCATTTATCTCATTGCGCTGCTTCTTTTTGGTTGAAGCACTCCAATCGAAATCGTAGTTAAAAATGCCTGAAGTTTCAGTTTTTTCCAAAATACTTATTTAGAATGATTTTAAACAAAGGTACAAATACTTTGAAAACCGGCATCAAAATTCTTATTGAATTTTATAGAAAAATTCGATAACAAAGTAAATTTTAAGTTAATAATTACTTTTTTTCTAAAAACCTAATTTAGTTACAAAATTACAACTTATTTAAATACTTGATTTTCAAATATTTAATTTTAAATTAAAAAACTTAATGTAAACTTAACGTTACTAAATCGTTAATTAGGCGTAAAGTTTATAAATTTGAGTATATCAACTCAGAAATACTAATTAAAAAATTATCAGATTATGAAAACATTTATAAATATAGTTGTGATGTTGTTTTGCATCACAGCATTTTCACAAGAGCAAAAAGTTGTTTATCAAAAAATGGATAACGATTTAGTAAAAGCTACTTATTATTTTGCCGACAACAGCAACATTGTTGAACGTGAAGGCTATTTTAATAAAGAAGGTAAATTACATGATACTTGGATCAGCTATGATTTACAGGGAAACAAAAAAGCAATCGCCACTTATAATAATGGAATTAAAGAGGGTGTTTGGACTTATTTCAAAACCGATAAACTAAGTGTCGTCACTTATCAGGAAAATAAAATAATCAGTGTTGAAGAAAAAGTATTGGTTGTTAATTAAGCAATTAAATTAATGTTTCTTTTAAATAAAAAGGGTACTCGTTTGAACGAGTACCCTTTTATATTTTAATGGAAATTTTTAATCCTAGAATCTAGTCCAGCCAGCAGCCCAAGTTGGCACTGCTGAGCCGTTTCCTGCTCCAGTAGCTGTTCCTTCAACCAAGAAGCCAAGATTTAAACCAGTATAGTCTGTAGTTTTAAAACCAGAAAGTTTATTTACAAATTGGATATTGGTCATCACTAAAGCATTGGCTTGAATTCTTGCGCCAGCTTCAACATCTGTACTTTTTACTTTCACGCCTAAATTAACGCCATCAATATACACATTGTCTATGTTAAAGTTTCCTCCACCTTCTTTATAGTAAATAGCACCTTCAGTAACAGGTCCTACAATAGTAACATTTTTAATAGTTGCGTTGGTCACAGGTGATGCGTTTCCGTTACTGCCATTGTTAGATCCTTCAATACCTGCTTTAGCGCTTCCGGAAATATACCAGAATTCACCAGTTCCATTCCAACCGTCTGCAAAGTCAATTGAATCATCTCCACTGTTGGTGGAAACTAAATATTTACCGTTTACAGTTCCACCGAAGAACTCAATACCGTCATCACCGCCTTCAAATGATTGTACATATTCTAAAGTAGTTCCAGAACCCACACCGAATAAAGACAAACCATTGAATTCTTTTTCAGGCGTAAAATTTGCTCCTGTATATTCCAATCTTAAATATCTGATAGAACCAGAATTGTCATTAGATACATTACCGCCATAGGTAAGATCTGCAACTTCTGAAGTGGCAACAGAACCAACATTTGTTGGTGCTTTACCGCAAACAACCAATCCACCCCAGTTACCTGCAACAGGAGAAGCATCACTTGATGTCATAACAACAGGACTGCTGGCGGTTCCATTAATGTAAATTTTACCGCCTTGGGCAACAGCTATATAAGCAGAAGTTCCGCCGGTAGCTTTAATAATTGTACCTGCAGGAATTGTTAAAGAACCTCCATCTTTAATTACAAATGAACTTGTTAATTTATATTCTATGCTCGCATTTAAAGTAACAGTACCAGTAACAACACCAGCTAAGTTTTCAGTAGTTACGCCACTATTACTTAAACCTCTTGTCCAACCAGCAGCCCAACTTGGAGCGGCAGCACCTGCACCTGCACCAGTTGTAACACCTTGATTTACAAAGTTTTGATTTGATCCGGTATAGTCCGTCATAACAAAGCCTGAAGCATTGTTGGCGAATTGTATATTGTTCATCACTAAGGCATTGGCTTGAATTCTTGCGCCAGCTTCAGCATCTGTACTTTTTACTTTCACGCCTAAATTAGTACCTGCAATATATATATTATTCATATTAAAGCTTCCTCCACCTTCTTTATAGTAAATGGCACCTTCAGTAACAGGTCCTACAATAGTAACATTTTTAATAGTTGCGTTGGTAACGGGAGTTGCGTTTCCGTTACTGCCGTTGTTAGATCCTTCGATACCAGCTTTAGCGCTTCCGGAGATATACCAAAATTCACCAGTTCCATTCCAACCGTCTGCAAAGTCAATTGAATCATCTCCACTGTTGGTGGAAACTAAATATTTACCGTTTACAGTTCCACCGAAGAACTCAATACCGTCGTCACCACCTTCAAATGATTGTACATATTCTAAAGTAGTTCCAGAACCCACACCGAATAAAGACAATCCGTTGAATTCTTTTTCAGGTGTAAAATTTGCTCCTGTATATTCCAATCTTAAATATCTGATAGAACCTGAATTGTCATTAGATACTGTACCACCATAAGTAAGATCTGCAACTTCTGAAGTGGCTGTAGAACCAACATTAGTTGGAGCGTTACCACAAATAACCAATCCACCCCAGTTACCTGCAACAGGAGAAGCATCACTTGATGTCATTACAACCGGTTTGTCTGCAGTTCCCTGAACATAAATTTTACCGCCTTGGGCAACGGCAATGTATGCGCTTGTTCCTCCAGTTGCCTTAATAATTGTGCCTGCAGGTATCGTTAAAGAGCCTCCATTTCGAACAATATAAGCAGCAGTAAGTTGGTATTCTATTGCAGCATCAAGCGTAACATTTCCGGTAACGTCACCGGCCAAAGTGCTGTTAACGGCACAAGGCTGACAAGAAGATCCTCCACAGTCAATTCCTGTTTCATCTCCGTTTTGTATTCCGTCAGTACAAGTGGCTGAATCCACATCGTCATCATTGTTGCTGCAAGAGCTAATAAAAGCCACGCTGGCAATCATTATCATCAGTGTAAAAAATTGTTTTTTCATCATTTTGATTTTAATTGTTTGTGTTTAATTTAATTATTGTTTAAAATTCAATCGTTTATTAATTATGAGTTAAAAATTATATGAAATTGACAGTTTGGCATTTATCCCAGTTTTATAAGAAGAAACCGTGACATTTTGCACCTCCTGTATTCGTTCGATTGTAGGTTCCAATAAGTTT
This sequence comes from Lutibacter flavus, assembly GCA_945903795.1. Lineage (GTDB taxonomy): Bacteria > Bacteroidota > Bacteroidia > Flavobacteriales > Flavobacteriaceae > Lutibacter > Lutibacter flavus_A. The sequence continues at coordinate 4,986 of CAMDPE010000141.1, forward strand.
TTAGCAGACAATCCCAAACCTAAATTCTTGTTGAGCATTGTTTTAAATACAAAATCTAAAGTACCGATGCCCTTGTCGATCAAGTCTCCTTTATTTTCTGTTCCGATGGCAAAAATTCTGTCAGAAAAATAATTATATGCCACGGTTGCCTGAATACTTTTGTCTTTTTTATATTCTTTAAAATAACTTATATCAGCATTTAAAAGTAAATCGGAAGCGCCTGTAAGTCCGTCTTTGGTATTTGTAAAATCGACACTAATTGGATAACCGGCTGCTGTAGTTTCTTTTATGACTTTCTCTTTATCAAGATCCTGGCTTGAACTCATATAAGAGGCATTAAATCCGAAGGAAAGATTATTTTTTAAAAAATCAATTTTAGATTCATTTTCAAATATATTTTTTCTGATTTCAAGTTCGGCACCAAAAGCAGTCGCCAAGTCACCAGAATTCACATAGCTTATGTCATTTGAAGCTGAGTTTATTGTTACATCATTAATAGGATCCTGAATATATTTTCCAAAAACACCTATTGAAAAAATTTCATTAGACTTGGGAAAAAATTCCCATTTTAAATCTGCATTATAATCCGTTGATGCATATAAACTTGGATTTCCAACAGATGACTGTGTGGCGCCCACAAACTGAAATAATGCCCTTTCTTTATATTGAGGAAGCGTGTAAGTTTTGCTGGCGGCAAATTTTAAGTTTTGGGTATCATTCAATTCATATTTCATAGAGAGCATAGGAAGTATTTCAAGCTCATCCAATTCACTTGTGCCTGAAGATAATGAAGTATTCCAATCGATGGTTTGATTGATTTGCTCTCCTCTAACTCCAACAATTACCGTGAATTTTGGGTTGATTGCATATTCAAGGGACGCAAAGGCTGCATGAATTGTTTGCGGACCTCCAAAAGTTTGGGGATCTAGCGCTTTTTGCTGATTGACATTCCCTCTAAAAGTTTCAATAGTGAATAAATTGGCATTTAAATTTGCCTGGTTAAAATAATTGTCAAGGTTATAAACATCCTCAATTATCGGTTGGGTCGCTTTCTTGTTGATTCTAAAGTTAAATTGCGTTGCCTTAAAATCAATAGTCTTAAATCTACCGCTGTATCCAAGGGTTAATTTCCCAGAAAATTCATCAAATTCTTTTTTATTGAATTTAAAAGTTGCAGAAAAATTAGCGGCAATTTCTTCATCTTCCAAATCTTGATAAAACCTATGATTGTCTGATGCGTTGTTTGTTTGTCTGAAGGATTTTGGGCCTTCAGGTTCGCTCCAATTATCGGGAGTAAGCGTAATTTGTCTTCTGTCCGGAACGTCATTACTCACAAAATTATAAGAAGCTCCCCAATTAACATCAAATGAATCACTGATTTTATGATCCCCAAGAAGTTGATGAATAATAAGTTGTGTTTTTTCAAAAATAGCACGTTGTAAAAATCCTCCGCCTTCAGAAGCGTTATCATAAGCATCAATAGTCCCAACATATTCTTCTTGTTCCTGGCTGGTTGAGTTCACAAATAACCCATTGTATTTTATGGTTTGGCCTTTTCGGCTTAAGCCCATATTTCCCATTAAGGTTGTGTTTGTGTTGTAGGAATAACTGGTAAATTCCAAATCTTTTCTTGGCAATCCTGATGAAGTTACACCACCTCTTGCGATACCTTCTTTAAAAGTATAATCATTATTGAATGAGGCAACCGTAAAGAAATTTAATTTTGTTTCTTCTCCCAAAGAATAAGAGTCTCCACCTTTAAGTGAAGCGCCCGAATTTATAGGTGTTGTTGCTTTTTCTCTATCCCAGCTCGTGGTAAAATTGTAATTGTTTAATGGGAAGGCGGGATAATTTTTTGTGTAAAATCCGGAGAGATTTGGACCGTCATTTAAATAAAAGTCATCTGCTGAAATTGCTTGTGCATTCACCCCAGACTCAATACCCATTTCAACAAAGCCATTTCCTTTATAATTTTTAGAGGCTATATTTACGTTGGCACCGGCAAAATCACCATAGTTTAAGGTACTGTAGGTTTTATCAATACCTATATATTCGACAATGTCTGTTGAAAAAATATCTAAATCAATATTCTTTTTTGATGGATTGTTTGACGGTAAAGGCAATCCGTTTAGCGTTGTCACATTATAACGGTCTCCTAAACCACGCACAAAAACACTTCCGGACCCTTCTTCCTTAGAAATACCCGTTGTTTTAGTTAAGGCAGAAGCAACATCACTCACTCCTTTTCGTGCCAATTCCTGGGCGCCAATTTTTTGTTCAATAGAAATTGCTTTCCGTTGTTCCGTCAGCAGTGCTGTCTCAGACTCTTTGTTGTTTGAAGCCGTAATTTGAATTTCATTTAAAGAAACGCCTTCACTAGCGCTCAAGGTTTTGTTTACGGTTGTTGTTTCTCCCGCTTTTACAATTACATTAGGAACTTCAATTGTTTGATATCCTATAAAACTAAATACCAAAGTATATGTTCCGGGATTTACTTGTAAGGAATAATTTCCCTCAAATTCTGTAGTTGCGCCAATAGTGGTTCCTTTAATAAATACATTGGCAAACGGTAATGGTGTGTTGTCAACCTCTTTATCCAATACAATTCCCGTAATTGTCCCTTTATTTTGGCCAAATGAAATTATACTGAAAAGCAGTAAAATAATAATAACTAATTTGTTCATTTTTGTCAATTTAATTCTAGGCAAAGAACTTGCTATAAATTAAAGAGAAGGTTACTTAGAAGTTATAAAAAGGTAATAAAAGGGTAAAGTTAATGTTAAGAAGACGTTGATTAATTCGCCAATGAAATATCGGTATTCAACTTTAATGCACTTAATTTTTGATTAATGGAAAGCGTATTTCCCGCCACAACTTCAACATCGTGTAATTCAATGGTTGCATAGCCTAAAAACTGTACTTCCAAAATATATTTTCCGGGTTTTAAATTGAATGAAAAAGACCCGTCTAAATCAGAATTTGTTTCAAAATCTGTATTTTTAACTGAAATAGTTGCAAACGCCAAAGGTTCATTTTCGATTTCATTGTCCAAAACTATACCCTCAATTTTTCCGTTTTTCTCAGTATCGGTAAAGAAAGAGCTTACTTCAAAAGATTGGCTGAATAAAAAAGTATTTGTAAAAATGAAAAGTGCCGTAACCAATAATCGCATCGCGTTCCTATTTATTTAATGAAATACAAATTAAGG
>CAMDPE010000142.1 GCA_945903795.1 Lutibacter flavus
AATCTGCTAACATTTTTTCTGCATTTGTAACAAAATATGGAGAAAGATAACCTCTGTCAAATTGCATTCCTTCAACAATATCTACATAAGTTGAGGTTCCTTTTGCTTCTTCAACGGTGATAACGCCTTCTTTACCCACTTTTTTAAATGCCTGGGCTATTAATTCACCAATCGTTTCATCATTATTTGCCGAAATTGATGCGACTTGTTTAATTTTATCAGAATTGTTGCCAACTTCTTGCGATTGTTTTTTCAAATCTTCAACAATTGCTTTTACAGCTTTGTCAATTCCGCGTTTTAAATCCAGCGGATTTGCGCCTGCGGCCACATTTTTTAACCCTTCTTTTACAATGGCTTGAGCCAAAACAGTTGCTGTTGTTGTTCCGTCACCAGCTAAATCGCTGGTTCTTGAAGCAACTTCTTTCACCATTTGAGCGCCCATATTTTCTAACGGATCTTCCAACTCAATTTCTTTTGCCACAGACACACCATCTTTTGTAATAACAGGACCGCCAAATGATTTTCCTATCACTACATTTCTTCCTTTTGGACCTAAAGTCACTTTTACCGCATTTGCCAATGCATCAACACCACGTTTTAATCCGTCGCGAGCTTCTATATCAAAAATTATTTTTTTTGCCATTTTTTATATTTTTAAGTTATAATTATAACCTTTTAACTATTTTTTAAACAATTGCCAAGATATCACTTTCTCTCATAATCAAATATTCTGTACTATCTACCACAAGCTCGGTGCCTGCATATTTGCCAAATAATACGGTATCCCCAACTTTCACGGTCATTGGCTCATCTTTTAATCCGTTGCCAATTGCTATCACAGTTCCTTTTTGTTGTTTTTCTTTTGCTGAATCTGGAATTATTAGTCCAGAAGCAGTCGTTTTTTCAGCCGGTAGTGGTTTTACTAAAACCCTGTCTGATAATGGTTTAATATTAATTTTACTCATTTTTAATGGATTTTAAAAATTATTAATTCTTCGGATAAAGGTTCCAAAATTGTGCCAATTAAATAAAACTGACAAATGTGTTTTTTAGGGGATATTTATGAAAATAAAAATGCCAACGTGTCATTTACATTGGCATTTTTAATAAAATATTTTTGTAAAAACTATTTTACGGTATCTTGTACAGGAGCTGATGTTACAGGTGCAGTTTGAACTGGCGCATCCTGAACTTCACGATTTTGAATTGTGTTTTCAATTTCTGAGCTTGTGTCAACAACGTTTACCTTAGGTGCAGCGAAGTTTGACAATAAAATTAAGGCAAGCAATACGATTGAAAGTGTCCAAGTACTTTTATCTAAAAAGTTGGTTGTATTTTGAACGCCTCCCAAAGCTTGTGTTCCGCCACCACCAAAAGAAGATGACAATCCTCCGCCTTTTGGATTTTGAACCATAATGATTAATATGAGCAAAAATGCTACGATCATAATCAGAACTAAAAATAATGTATACGTCATGACTTATTTTTTTGTAAATTTTTTATTGCTTTAATTCGGTCTGCAAAGAAACCACTTTTTTCTGGATATTTCAAAATTAAAATACGATAAGCTTTTATGGCATTTTCATATTTTTTTTGTTCAAGATAAACCTTAGCCAACGTCTCCGTCATTAAACTTTCATTTTCTGTGGAACTGTCTAATATAACGTCTAAATTAATGGAGTTTTTGTCTACCGGTTTTATTTTTGGATTTAACTCAATAAACTTATCTATTAATTCAAATTTTTCTTCAATTTTTTGAGCTGTATTTTCTTCTCGCACAATAGGTTTTTGAGAAACCAATTGCATCCATTCATTAAAGGAATGTGGCTCTGAATTTACGAACTTAATGGGTTTGCCTATTTCAAGAACATCAGATTTGTTTTGTGCCTCTGTTTCAATTTCGTTATTTTGACCTACATTAGTCTCATTTTCAGAACTTTCATTGAAAAAGGATTCGGTGATTTTTTTATGAAGATCTTTAATATCTTCAGCATCAATTACTTCAATTTCCTCAAGTAAATCAATTTCTTTTTTAGAATTATCTATGAATATAGGAGAGGTTATAAAATCAAAAAGTACTTTTCTATCTATGGTATAGGCGGCTATTTCTTTTAATGTTTGGTTGTATTTAAAGCTGTTTATTTTATTAAGCCCTTTTAACTGAATTGCTCTGGCCGATTGAAAATACGGAAATTCGTCAATTACCTCATTTAATTGTTGCGTTTTTAGGGCATCAATATTTTCTGGATATTGCAATAAATAGGAGAATTCAGCACTAGTCATATTTACCATTTTGCCACAGATGCATTAAAAATATCTTGTGTAATTCGTTCAATAATTTCATTAAAAGCGTCATCTAAAATACCACCGGTTAATTGTGCATTCCCATCATAATCATAGTAATGTGAAAATGAACGTTCAAAATTGTCTTCTTCAAACTTATTATTAAAAAATCTTACATTTACTGTAATGGTGAGTCGGTTTTGTGCAGCTGTTTGTTCGGCTGTCGCGGTCATTGGGTTAATTTTGTAACCGGTAATTTCGCCTTCAAATTGCAAATCTCCTCCTGATTTCACCAAACTTAAATTTGTTTGCTGTAAAAATAAATCCTGTAAACGAACAGTAAATTCCTGACTTAAAGTTGGTTCAACCAAAATAGCATTGTTTGGGAAGTAATCTATTTGAATTGTTTTTACGTCGGCTTGTATGTTAGTTCCAGAAAATGAATAAATTCCACAGCTTTGAGTGGTAAAAATAAGCAGCAATACTATAAGGTAACTATTTTTTTTCATTCTACTGTTTTGATGTTGTTTAAGGCTCTGAAAATTAGTTTCAAAGTTAATATTTTAATTATAGATCGTAATGTTTTATTTTTCGATATAAAGTTCTTTCAGAAATTCCCAGTTCTTTTGCCGCCAGTTTTCGTTTGTTCTTATTGCGATCTAAAGATTTTTTGATCAATTCAATTTCTTTATCCTGAATAGACAAGCTCTCATCGGCATCAATCGTTTCTTCAAAGTCGTAATCATCAGATTCTTTATACTTTTCATTAATTCTTACCACTTCCACCTGATTTTCAGTTTCAGCATCTGAAACATCTTCTTTATAAATTTTCTGAATTAACTTTTTATTTTCCTCTTTAACTTTTTCAACACTGCCGCTTTGCATCAAATCAAGCGTTAATTTTTTCAAATCGTTGATGTCGTTTCGCATATCGAACAAAATCTTGTACATAATTTCTCTTTCTGATGAAAACTCACTGCTGGATTTTTTACTTTCGATAACCGAAGGCAAATTGGTGCCTTTTGCCGGTAAATATTGTAACAACCTTTCGGAGGAAATCGACCTGTTCTCTTCAACAACAGAAATTTCTTCAGCAATGTTGCGCAACTGGCGAATATTTCCCGGAAAACCGTAATTTTCCAATGCTTTTACCGCATTGTCGGAAAGTTTAACAGACGGCATTTTATATTTTTGGGCAAAATCCGCTGCAAATTTTCTAAATAACAAATGAATATCGCCAACACGTTCACGCAAAGGCGGTAAATTTATTTCAATAGTGCTTAATCGATAATATAAATCTTCCCGAAATTTTCCTTTATTGATGGCGTCCTGCATATTTATATTGGTAGCAGCAACAATGCGCACGTTGGTTTTTTGCGTTTGCGAGGAACCCACTTTTATAAACTCACCATTTTCCAATACGCGCAACAACCTAACCTGCGTGGTTAAAGGCAATTCACCAACTTCATCCAAAAAAATAGTGCCGCCGTCGGCAACTTCAAAATAACCGCTGCGAGAAGCGATGGCTCCGGTAAACGAGCCTTTTTCATGGCCAAATAATTCACTGTCAATTGTTCCTTCCGGAATTGCACCACAGTTAACGTCAATGTATTTTGCGTGTTTTCTGTGCGATAAATGATGGATTATTTTTGGAATACTTTCTTTACCAACGCCGCTTTCTCCGGTAACCAAGACTGAAATATCAGTCGGTGCAACCCGAATTGCTTTTTCAATGGCGCGGTTTAAGTGCGGGTCGTTTCCAATAATTTCAAAACGTTGTTTTATGGCTTGCAATGATTCCATGAATTAAATTCTTTTTCCTATTAGCGTGGCAGATGTGCAATCTTCAATATAAACATTTACGAGATCTCCCAATTTTTCATCTCCTTTAGGGAAAACAATCACCGCATTTTGCGAATTTCTGCCTTTCCAATGGGAATCCGATTTTTTTGAAGATCCTTCAATCAATACTTCAACCGTTTGACCAACAAATTTTTGAGTATGGTGCAAACTGTGTTTTTGTTGCAGCAATATAATTTCTGCGAGTCTTCTTTTCTTAACATCAAAAGGAACATCATCTTCCATTTTTTTCTCTGCCAACGTTCCCGGACGTTCAGAATATGCGAACATAAATCCGAAATCATATTTCACATATTCCAACAAACTCAGGGTTTCTTGGTGTTCTTCTTCCGTTTCGCCGCAAAAACCTGTCATCATATCTTGTGAAATTCCACAATCAGGAATAATTCTTCGAATGTTGTCAATCAACGTAATATATTCTTCACGCGTATGCTGGCGATTCATTCTTTTCAACACCGAAGTGCTGCCCGATTGAACCGGTAAATGAACATAATTGCAAATATTTTCATGTTTTGCCATCGTATAAATAACGTCCAAATTCATATCCTGCGGATTTGAGGTAGAAAAGCGAATCCGCATTTTCGGAAACGCTGATGCCACCATATCCAATAATTGTGAAAAGTCCACTGCCGTTGCTTGCGCAATTTCGGAAGCATTTTTAAAATATTTTTTCAATCCGCCGCCATACCAAAGGTAACTGTCAACATTTTGACCTAAAAGCGTTATTTCTTTATAGTTTTTATCGCTTAATTCCCTTATTTCTTCAATGATACTGTTGGGTTCACGGCTTCTTTCGCGTCCTCGCGTAAATGGCACCACGCAAAATGTGCACATATTGTCGCAGCCTCTTGTGATGGAAACAAAAGCAGAAACACCGTTGCTGTTTAAGCGCACCGGCGAAACATCTCCATAGGTTTCTTCTTTTGATAAAATGACATTTACGGCATCACGACCGGCATTTATTTCTTCCAATAAATTTGGCAAATCTCTATATGCATCCGGCCCAACAACCAAATCAACAATTTTTTCTTCCTCTAAAAATTTGGCTTTCAAACGTTCGGCCATACAACCCAAAACGCCCACTTTCATAGAAGGATTTATCTTTTTTACGGCATTGTATTTTTCCAAGCGTTTGCGAACAGTTTGCTCTGCTTTTTCTCTAATTGAGCAAGTATTTACCAAAACCAAGTCGGCTTCTTCCAATAAATGCGTGGTGTTATATCCTTGTTTCGAAAGAATGGAAGCAACTATTTCACTGTCGTTTAAGTTCATGGAACAGCCATAACTTTCTATATATAATTTTTTGGAATTTCCTTCAATTTGCTCCGTTAACAGCGGTTGTCCCTGATTTTTTTCTACGATAATTTTTTCGTTCCCCATAAGTTTTTATTGGACGGCAAAGATATAACCATTTTTTTAAAAATATGACAGATTGGCAGAATTTTAACAGCGAATTAAAGCTCAAAAAGTAGCGTTTTTCAAGGTTATTATTCATATTAAAAAAATTCTATATACTTTTGCAATCCAAAACCCGAATTATTTAAGGTGTTTTTATTGAAGCTGAAAATGAAATTAGGAAGGTTTTTAAATTATAATTAAAAAATATGGCTAAAAATTTAGTAATCGTAGAATCACCGGCAAAAGCAAAAACCATTGAAAAATTTTTAGGAAAAGATTTTCAGGTTGAATCCAGTTTTGGACATATTGCCGATTTGCCTTCCAAAGAAATTGGGATTGATGTTGAAGGAAATTTTAGTCCGAAATACGTTGTTCCCACGGATAAAAAGGCATTGGTAAAACGGTTGAAAGATTTGGCTAAAAATGCGGATATGGTTTGGCTGGCATCGGATGAGGATCGTGAAGGAGAAGCAATTGCCTGGCATTTATACGAGCAATTAAAATTAAAGGAAGAAAATACTAAACGCATTGTTTTTCACGAAATCACCAAAAAAGCCATTTTAAAAGCGGTAGAAAATCCAAGAAGTATTGATTACAATTTGGTAAATGCCCAACAAGCCCGACGTGTTTTAGACCGTTTGGTTGGTTATGAATTATCGCCTGTACTTTGGCGAAAAATTAAAGGAGGCTTATCGGCAGGAAGGGTTCAGTCTGTTGCAGTTCGGTTAATTGTTGACAGAGAACGCGAAATAAAAAGTTTTGTTCCTCAGGCTTCTTATAAAGTGATGGCGCAGTTTATCACAGAGGAAGAAAAGAAATTCAAAGCATCATTACCTAAGAATTTCGATACAAAAAAAGAGGCCGCATCATTTTTAAATTCGTGCATAAACGCCAAATTTAAAGTGGACGATTTACAGACAAAACCAGCCACAAAATCTCCCGCAGCACCATTCACCACATCAACATTGCAACAAGAAGCTTCCAGAAAATTGTATTTTCCGGTAGCCAAAACCATGATGATTGCGCAACGTTTATATGAAGCGGGATTAATCACTTATATGAGAACTGACAGTCTTAATTTATCGGAAGATGCAAAAATTGAAGCGCAAGAAGAAATTATTTCGTCTTACGGAAAAGAATATAGCAAACCAAGAAGTTTTCACACCAAAGATAAAGGTGCCCAGGAAGCTCACGAGGCCATTAGGCCAACAAACATGAGCCTTCAATCTGTTTCTGTGGATTATGATCAGGATAGATTGTACGATTTAATCTGGAAAAGAACCATTGCTTCACAAATGAGTGATGCACAATTGGAACGCACCAATGTGCGAATTACGAACACCAATAATAAGGAGGTTTTTACCGCAAACGGTGAGGTAATAAAGTTCGAAGGATTTTTAAAAGTTTATTTGGAAGGAACTGATAATGAAGATGAAGAACAAGAAGGAATGTTGCCAAAATTATCCAAAGGTGAAGTGTTAGGCAATAAATCCATTACGGCAACCGAGCGTTACACAAGAGCGCCTTACCGTTATTCGGAAGCTGCACTTGTAAAAAGATTGGAAGAATTGGGAATTGGGCGTCCGTCAACCTACGCGCCAACAATTTCAACCATCCAAAAAAGAGAATATGTCGAGAAAGGAACGATTGAAGGTGAAGACAGAAGCTATACTGAGATTAAATTAAAAGGCGGCGAAGTCATTGAAAAAATGTTGACCGAAAAAGTAGGGTCTGACAAAGGAAAATTGGTACCTACCGATATAGGAAATATTGTAAATGACTTTTTAGTGGAGAATTTCACCTATATTTTGGATTTTGGTTTTACCGCAAAAGTGGAATCGGAATTTGATGATATTGCTGAAGGAAAAGAAGATTGGATTAAAATGATTAAAGATTTTTACAAATCATTTCATCCAATGGTTGCTGATGTTGCCGAAAATGCAGACAGGGCAAAAGGAGAACGTTTGTTGGGTGTTGATCCGGAAAGCGGCAAAAATGTGTATGCGCGTTTGGGAAGATTTGGCGTTATGGTTCAAATTGGAGAAGCGACAGATGAAGAAAAACCGAAATTTGCAAGTTTGCAGGGTGACCAAACATTGACTTCCATCACTTTTGAAGAAGCGATGGATTTGTTTAAACTTCCAAGAACAATTGGCGGTTATGAAGGAAAAGAAGTGGTGGTTGCAGTTGGGCGTTTTGGACCATATATTAAATATGACGAAATGTACGTATCAATTCCAAGAGATGAAAACCCGATGTCTGTTGATATTAACCGTGCCATTGAATTAATCCTTGAAAAACAAAAAGCTGACGCGCCAATTTGTGAATATGAAAATATTCCGGTACAAAAAGGCGTTGGACGTTTCGGTCCGTTTTTGAAATGGAATGGACTTTACATCAACGTAAATAAAAAATACGATTTTGATAATTTAACCGAAAAAGATGTTATTGAATTGATTGAAGAAAAAAATCGGAAAGATATAGAAAAAGTGATTCATCATTGGCCTGAAGAAGGAATTTCTGTTGAAAAAGCACGTTGGGGAAGATCAAATATTTTAAAGGGAAAAACAAAGATTGAATTGTCAAAAACAGTCGACCCAACTAAATTAACATTGCAAGATGTTAAAGACATCATTGAGAA
>CAMDPE010000143.1 GCA_945903795.1 Lutibacter flavus
GACTTAAATTTTATACAGGCCACAAAGTGACTTCCGCAGTAAATAAAGGAGAAGAAGTTTTGGTGATCGCCGAAGACAAAAAAGGAAATCCGGTGGAGTTTAAAGGGGATTATGCGTTAATTTCTGTTGGAAGAAAACCTTATACCGTAGGATTGGGATTGGAAAATGTTGGCATAAAAGTAAGTGAAAGAGGACAAATTGAAACCAATGAACAATTGCAAACCAACGTATCTAACATTTACGCTATTGGTGATGTGGTAAAAGGCGCGATGCTCGCCCATAAAGCTGAAGAAGAAGGAACCATGGTTGCAGAATTGATTGCTGGACAAAAACCACATATCGATTACAATTTAATTCCGGGCGTTGTTTATACTTGGCCAGAAGTTGCTGCAGTTGGCAAAACAGAAGAACAATTAAAAGAATCTGGCGTGAACTTTAAATCGGGAACTTTTGCGATGCGTGCCTTGGGAAGAGCCCGGGCAAGTATGGATACTGACGGAATGATAAAAGTGCTCGCCGATGCAAAAACTGATGAAATTTTAGGCGTTCATATGATTGGCGCAAGAGCGGCCGATATGATTGCCGAAGCGGTTATTGCGATGGAATTTAGGGCATCATCAGAAGATATTGCACGTTCCTCACACGCACATCCAACTTATACTGAGGCGTTTAAAGAGGCTTGCTTGGCTGTGAATGATCGATCGATTCATTCATAGGCCCCTTAATCAATGATGCTGAACCAGATTAATATCTGTTATATAAATATAAGATCCTGAAATAAATTCAGGATAAAAATCAAAAGTCCTTTCAATTTGAAGGGACTTTTCTATTTTTGCGCTGATGCAACGAACAAGTTATAAATTTCAAGCTAAAAATATTTCCGAATTTAAAAAGCAACTTTTGATTTGGGCGCAGCAGTTTGAAATTGCGGTTTGGCTGGACAGCAATAATTACCAACAAAAATATTCAAACTTTGATGCGGTTTTGGCGGTTGATGCGATTTCAAAAATTGAAATTTCTAATAAAAACGCATTCTCTCAATTAAAAAAATACCAATCTGAAGTTAACGACTTTATTTTTGGGTATCTAAGTTACGATTTAAAAAATGACGTTGAAAACTTAACTTCTGCCAATTTCGACGGGTTGCATTTTCCTGATTTGTTCTTTTTTCAGCCTACAAAATTATTTTTTATCAAAGGAAATACGGTTGAAATAAAATACGTTTCAGCGTTTGGCCATGAAATTGAAATTGATTTACAGAATATTCAACAAAAACCAATAACGAAGAACCAACAACCAACAACCTTTATCCTGAGCGAAGCCGAAGGGAATATCAAAATAAAACTCCGCATTCATAAAGATGATTATTACAAAAAATTAAACACCATTTTAAATCATATACGCAGAGGAAATATTTACGAAGCCAATTTTTGCCAGGAGTTTTACAGTGAAAATTCAACCATAAATCCGGTGGAAGTCTATCAAAATCTGAATAAAATTTCCAAAGCGCCTTTTGCTACATTTTTAAAGCTAAATAATCGCTATTTGCTTTCCGCATCTCCAGAGCGCTATCTAAAAAAAGAAGGTGATCAATTAATCTCACAGCCCATTAAAGGAACCGAAAAAAGAGCAAGCACCAAATCGGCAGATGAAAAATTGATTTTAGCATTGGAACAAAATCAAAAAGAACGTGCAGAAAATATTATGATTGTGGACTTAGTGCGCAACGATTTTTCCCGATTTGCCGTAAAAGGATCCGTAAAAGTGGAGGAACTTTGCAAAGTGTATACTTTTGAACAAGTGCATCATCTTATTTCCACCGTTTCTTGCTCAGTAAAAACCAATATTCACCCAGTTGATCTTATAAAAAACACTTTTCCGATGGGAAGCATGACCGGAGCGCCAAAAATTTCGGCCATGAAAATTATGGAGGAATTGGAAGAAACAAAACGCGGCTTATATTCAGGCGCTGTTGGTTATTTTACGCCAAAGGGCGATTTTGATTTCAATGTGATCATCCGCAGTATTTTATACAATGAAACCAAAAAATACATTTCCTATTCGGTTGGTGGTGCCATTACGGCGCTATCAATTCCAGAAAATGAATATAAAGAATGTTTATTAAAAGCAAAAGCGATGAAAGAAGTTTTATTAAACGCTAAATAATTATATTTACAAAATTATGAAAGCTGAACTTAAAGATCATATCAACAGTAAATTTTCATTTATAAATGATAAAAACCTGCTTATTGCTATTTCTGGAGGTATTGACAGCGTGGTTTTGACGCATTTATTGTATAAGCTAAATTTCAAAATATCTTTGGCGCACTGCAACTTTTCTTTACGCGGAAAAGAAAGCAATGAAGATGAAGAATTTGTTAAAGAATTGGGTGAAAGCCTAAAGATTCCAACCTATTCAGTTAAATTTGAAACCGAAGCATACGCCACAGAAAAAGGAATTTCAACCCAAATGGCGGCACGTGAATTGCGTTATGATTGGTTTCAAAAAATCGCTAAAGAAAAAAATATCGATTATATTATCACGGCACATCAAAAAGATGATGTTCTAGAAACTTTTTTGATCAATTTTACCCGAGGAACTGGTTTGGACGGTTTAACAGGAATTCCAGAAATTCAGGGAAATATTGTTCGTCCATTTATGATTTTTTTGCGAAACGAAATTTTGGTTTATGCCACTCGAAAAAAGATACAATGGCGGGAAGATCGCACAAATTCTTCCATTAGGTATGTAAGAAATAAAATTAGGCATAAAGTTGTTCCTTTATTGAAAGAATTGAATCCAAATTTGTTGGATACTTTTTACAATACGTTGGAAAATTTAAAAGGAAGTCAGCAAATTGTTAAAGATCGCATTCAAAATATTAAAGAAAAATCCATTTCTATCGTAAATAAGGAATTACATTTAAATATTTCAATTTTAAAAAAACTCAGCAATCCAAAAATCTATCTGTTTGAAATTTTAAAGGAATACGGTTTTACCGAATGGAATGATGTTGCCGATTTGCTCGATTGCCAAAGCGGAAAACAGGTTTTTAGCAAAACACATCGTTTGTTGAAAGATCGGGAAGTATTGATTTTATCAGATATACTGAAACAACAAGAAATCGATCATTTTGAAATTTCAGAAAATACAACTGAAATTAATGTCCCAATTACATTAAAATTTGAAACGGCAGCGATTCCTTTTGATACAAAAAATCATCAGAACAAAGTGTTGGAAGAAATTATTTTTGATGATAAAAATACTATTTCCATAGACTTTGATAAAATTGAATTTCCTTTAATTCTGAGGAAACGTCAAAAAGGTGATTTCTTTTTTCCTATTGGCCTCAATGGTAAAAAGAAAATAAGCAAGTTTTTTAAAGATGAAAAATTTTCATTAATTGACAAAGAAAACGCTTGGCTGTTGTGTTCTAAAAACGACATCATTTGGGTGGTTGGAGAACGATTGGATGAACGATTTAAAGTTATAAAATCCACTTCAAAAATTCTTAAAATAAGTCCGAAGTCAGAAGATGGGAGTCGGGAGTCGAAAGGTTAAATGGAAAAAAAGAATTGAAAATAGTTTTTTTTAATCTCTGATTTATACAGACCTTGAAGAAAAAAATCTGCACAAAAAATAACGATTTCGTTAAATTAACATTTTAAAGACAGTCAATTAACCAAGCTTTTGTAATTTTCACGATTGAATTTTTAAACTATGCATAAACTACCGAAACTTACCAGATTCAACGAAAACGTATTGGCGAAATACCGTATTTACAACAGTATTTTTATGACGCTTCCGTTTGATACCATTTCAAAAACTGGAGTTATGTTGCCGCTTTTTCACGAAATTTGCGAAAATGGTTTCTCTAACAAAAAAAATCCAACCGAAATTGTAGAATCTTTCTTTAAAGCTTATCACACAAATCCGACAGAAGAAGAAAAAATAAATTTACTTTTTCGTTTTATACAATATATTGAACGACAAGTGGTGTTATTTGACGCCATTGAAGACGCAGCATTTCCGGTTGTAAATAATATGGACGGTGTTGGGACTTTGCGAAACAGCAAAGAAACCGCAGCCTTAGAAAACAAAAAAGAAGCGTTGAAAAAGCATTTGGAGAATTTTAAGGTTCGGGTGGTTTTAACCGCGCATCCTACACAATTTTATCCGGGCGCCGTTTTGGGAATCATTACCGATTTAACTGAAGCCATTCAAGAAAACGACTTGCTAAAAATAAATCAGCTATTGGCGCAATTGGGAAAAACGCCATTTTTTAAACACGTAAAACCAACGCCTTTTGATGAAGCGGTAAGCTTAATTTGGTATTTGGAAAATGTGTTTTACCATTCCGTATCGGGCGTTTACAATTATATCCAAAGCAATATTTTTGATAACCAACCAATTGACAATGAAATTATTAACTTAGGTTTTTGGCCTGGAGGCGACAGAGACGGAAATCCTTTTGTGACTACGGAAATTACATTGGATGTTGCCAAACGTTTAAAACAAACCATCCTAAAAAATTACTATCGAGATATTCGTTTGCTGAAAAGACGCCTTACTTTTGCCGGGGTTGAAGAATCTATCGCTGCATTGGAAGATATTTTATTCGAAAATAGCGTGAGCACAGAAATGAACACCATGATTCCGTTAAACGAATTTTTGGGTAAATTGAATGAAATTCGAGAAATACTCATCAGCAGACATCAATCTTTATATTTGGAGGAAATAGACGATTTTATCAATAAAGTTCGTTTGTTCGGTTACCATTTTGCTACGTTGGACATTCGTCAGGACAGCAGAGTTCATCACGATGTTTTTGTTCAAATTGTGAAAACTTTATCAGAAAAAGGAAAGGTCATTTTTCCTAAAAATTATTTGGAACTTACTGAAATTCAACAAATTGAAGTTCTTTCAAAAGTGTCTGGAAATTTAGATTTGTCTATTTTTGACGATGAAATGGTTGTTAAAACCTTAGGATCCATACAAGCCATAAAAACCATTCAGCAAAATAATGGCGAACGCGGTGCCAATCGCTATATTATAAGCAACAACCAGTCGGCTTTAAATATGATGGAAACCTTTGCCATGTTTAATTTGTGCGGCTTTAACCATCATATAAATGTTGATATTATCCCGCTTTTTGAAACTGTTGATGATTTAACGAATTCAACCCGTGTTTTAGAAAAATTATACGCAAACAGCACTTATAAAAACCATCTGAAAAACAGAGGAAACAAACAAACAATTATGCTCGGTTTTTCTGACGGAACAAAAGATGGCGGCTATTTAATGGCAAACTGGGCCATTTATAAAGCCAAAGAATATTTGACTGAGATTTCAAGAAAAAACGGTATCAAAGTCATATTTTTTGACGGTCGCGGCGGACCACCAGCGCGCGGAGGTGGAAAAACACACCAATTTTATGCGTCGTTAGGACCAACTATTGAAGATGAAGAAATACAACTGACGGTGCAGGGACAAACCATAAGCTCCAATTTTGGTACGTTGGATTCATCCCAATTCAATATTGAACAATTATTGAGCGCAGGAATTTCAAATGAATTGTTTAGCAATGCCAACAATATTATGACAAAAAGTGATGTTGAAATTATGGACAATTTAGCTTTAACCAGCTATCAAGCTTATGTCGATTTTAAAAATCATCCCAAATTTATGCCATATTTAGAGCGAATGAGCACGCTAAAATATTATGCAAAAACCAATATTGGAAGTCGGCCTTCTAAACGTTCGGCTTCTGAAGAATTGAATTTTGCCGATTTGCGCGCTATTCCTTTTGTGGGTTCCTGGAGCCAGTTAAAACAAAATGTTCCCGGCTTTTATGGCGTTGGCACTGCGTTGAAAAAATATGAAGACAGCGGAGAATTTGAAAAACTGAAACATTTTTATAATAACTCTGATTTCTTTAAAACATTGATTGGAAATAGTATGATGTCGCTTACAAAATCGTTTTTTGAACTGACGGAATATATGTCAAAAGATGAAGAATTTGGCGAATTTTGGAATATCATTCACACAGAATACCAAACTTCAAAACGACTCATTTTAAAACTTTCCGATTATACGGAATTGATGCAAAGCAACCAAGTTGGAAAGGCATCAATTACCATTCGTGAAAATATTGTATTACCTTTGTTAACCATTCAACAGTTTGCATTGCGCAAAATTCAGGAATTGCAAAAGGAGGAAAATCCAAATCTTGAATTGATTAAAGTTTATGAAAAAATGGTTACACGCTCCTTATTCGGAAACATTAACGCCAGCAGAAATTCAGCATAATTATGAACTTATCCCAATTAAACGATAACGAATACAATCCACATTACAAACACTATATATTGGAACTTGGAAATGTGGATTTATTTGAAATTTTAAGAGCTTCTTCTGAAGAATTATTGGAAACGGTTAAAGATTTATCTGAAGAAAAAATGATTTTTAGCTATGATGAAGGAAAATGGACTATTAAAGAGCTGCTGCAGCATTTAATTGATACCGAACGCATTATGAGTTATAGAGCCTTACGTTTTTCAAGAAATGACGCTACGGAATTGCCGGGTTTCGATGAAAATTGGTACGTTGAAAATTCCTTTGGCAACAATAGAAATTCCAATGATCTAATTGAAGAATTTACCTGCACGCGCCGTGCAAGCATCTCCTTATTTAAAAGTTTTACCAATGAGATGTTACAATTATCGGGCACAGCAAACGGAAGTGATATGACCGTAAGAGCCTTGGGTTTTATTATTGCCGGCCATCAAATGCATCATTTAAAAATTATAAAGGAGCGATATTTATAATTGTTCTAATCCTAAAAGAAAATTTCAATAACAGGTTTTTACAAACCACGGCCGAAACTGTTTGTAAACTCAACTTCAATTAAATTGAAAGTAGCGGATTCAAATTTTATATGATTTAAAATATTATATTTGAAATATCCTAAACTATTTTTCAACAATGCGCATTTTTAAAAAAATATTACTCAGTATTGGTATTCTAATTATCCTAATTTTGATTGGAAGCTGGATGTATTTTAACAGCCTAAAACCGAATTATTCTGGTGAAATCACTTTATCAGGGATTGAAAATGAAACTTCTGTTTATTTTGATGATTATGGCATTCCGCATATTTATGCGCAAAACCAATATGATGCATCAACTGCTTTGGGCTATGTTCATGCGCAGGACCGACTTTGGCAAATGGAATTGATGCGAAGAATTGCTCCGGGAAGATTGTCGGAAATTTTTGGAAAAGATATGCTTAAAAACGATCAGTTTTTTATGAGTTTGGGTATTGAAGAAGCTTCCAAAAAATCCATCCAAAAATTGGATAAAAATAGTGAAGTATACAAATTAGCAACTGCTTTTTTAAACGGCGTAAACCAATTTATCGAAAACGGCCCAACGCCCATTGAATTCACTTTAGTAGGCATCGAAAAAGAACCTTACCAACTTAACGACATTTACAATATTTTAGGCTATATGTCTTTTAGTTTCGCGATGGCGCAAAAAACCGATCCGTTATTAAGTATCCTCAAAGAAAAATTAGGTGATGATTATTTGAAGGAACTCAACATAGAAATCGGCCCAAATACCACGTTTATAAAAAATTCAAAATCAACTATTACTGATTTTTCGGAGATGGTTGCAAGCGTAAATGAGGTGATGGAAAATTCGCCAGTTCCGCCATTTATCGGCAGCAATAGCTGGGTAGTTTCCCCTAAAAAATCGGCCACAGGAAAAGTGCTTTTTGCAAACGATCCACATATTGGCTATTCACAACCTTCCGTTTGGTACGAAGCGCATATTGTGACCCCCGATTATGAAATGTATGGCTATCATTTGGCAGGCGTTCCA
The DNA here is from genome assembly GCA_945903795.1 of Lutibacter flavus. Taxonomy (GTDB): domain Bacteria; phylum Bacteroidota; class Bacteroidia; order Flavobacteriales; family Flavobacteriaceae; genus Lutibacter; species Lutibacter flavus_A. The sequence continues at coordinate 7,886 of CAMDPE010000143.1, forward strand.
TTCCCTTTATTGGGACATAACAGAAATTACGCCTACGGATTAACGATGTTCGAAAATGATGATCTTGATTTTTACAAGGAAGAAAATGACCCAACAGACAATACCAAATACAAAACGCCAAACGGATTTGAAACTTACAAAACGGTCACAAAAACCATAAAAGTTAAAGATGCGGAAGATGTAACCATTACTGTAAGAAGTTCACGTCACGGTCCTATTATGAATGACGCCATTGATGC